>JBOFCW010000125.1:0-27322 GCA_051646395.1 Bacteroidales bacterium | reverse complement strand
TGGTCGTTCGTTTGTCCGCGTGTTATCACATTGAAACCATCCATATCCTGTTTGGTTGATTCCTGTCCCAATAAGAAGTTGAAGTTATGGTCTTCTTTCACATCGAATACATAATTCAACGTATTGGTCCACGTCAGATTCGAAGTACGGGTAAATCCTTTACCAACCCTACCCACTCCGTAGTTCGGCACATATTGTGAATTCGAATACTGATTCGTACGCATATCCATCGCATCTACCCCTCCGAGCGTTTTAAACTTCAACCCCTCATACAGATCGAGTTCGATATATAACGTCGTAAGCACTTTTGCTTTATTTTTTTCCATCGGATTGTTTTCCATCCACTCCAACGGGTTCTGATTCGAGCCCAACCAGGAACCGTCTTTCAAAGAAGCGATCGACCCGTCTTTCGCATACGGGCTCCAGTAAGGAAGCATAAAACGAGAAGCCGAGATTGGCGTAACGGTCGTATATTCACCGTCAACCGCTTCTTCTATCTGCTCGTAAGAAAGCATCGTATTTGTTCCAATACGCAGCCAGGGGTTTACACGCACATTCAGGTTGGCTCGCACGTTGTAACGCGAGAAATCCGATCCTAAAGCGACTCCTTCCTGTTTATAATATCCACCGGAGATGAAATAATCGATCATCGAAGTACCTCCGTTAAACGAAAGTTCGGCATTGGCAAACGGAGCCGAATCATTATAAACCTCTTTACGCCAGTCGACATTGATGCGTTCAAGAGCTGCGCGATCGTATTCTCCCGGTATACGCATCCCGATTTCCTCTTCATAATTCAAACGTTCGGTCGTGTTCATCTGATTCCATTTCCCATAAGCCAAACGAGAGAAACCATATTGTGCGCGAACGCGAACCTGTCCTTTGTCGTTCATTTTACCGCGGCGGGTAGTAATCACGACAACACCATTTGCCGCACGTGCTCCATAAATTGATGTCGAAGAAGCGTCCTTCAATACCGATACGCTTTCGATATCATTGGGATTGATGGAAGAAAAATCAGAAGAGGAAATAGCCACCCCATCCAGAATAAACAAAGGAGTTGTTCCGGCATTGATCGAGTTGATACCTCGGATTTGGAAAGAAGCGGGCGCACTCGGCTCACCTGAGTTAGCCAAAACGGTCAGACCCGGCGTCTGTCCCTGTAGCGCTTGTTCGAATGTTGCCGCAGGTGTATTTTCCAGTTTATCTGCTTTCACGACAGATACCGATCCTGCGATTGTTCCCTTTTTCTTAGTTCCATAAGCGACTACCACAACATCTTCCAGTTGTTTCGAATCACTTTTCAGAACCACATTAACCTTTTTGTTTCCACCTTTAGGAACCACATATTGAAATGTTTCGGTTCCTACATAAGAAAATAATAACGAACTACCCACCGAAGCTTGAATCGAATATTCTCCGTCGAGTCCTGTTGTTGTTCCGGTCGTTGTCCCTTTCACCAAAACGGTGGCTCCGATCAACGGAAGACCATCGTCTGCTGAGGTCACAACACCACTGACCGTAACTACTTCTTGCCCATAAACCACTGTCATCAGCGAGGCAAGAAGAAGCGTCATTGCAAATAAAATTTTCCTCATAAAGTAATTAGTAAATAAGTATAGTATAGAATTGTTTCGCACACAATAACTGCATAGCCTCATCTTTCGGATAAGGTTACAGACAAGATACTCCAGCTTAAAGGGAGTTTCACAGCATAATGATTTTCTTGTAAATTCCGGGGGTTTCTTACAAACAAAATAACAGGATAGGTGAGACGGATAGATTATAAGGCCGGAATATCCGTCGCGCAAACAACGTTTAGGTTGGAGATTTGATCACTTTCGCAATCAGCACTCCGAATAAAATTGTATCAGAAGGTCTAAGTTGAAATAAACTTTCGGCTTTCATTTAAAATTCAATATTCACTGTTAATATTAGACACAAGCAATAACACTTATTAAGCCATACTTTTGAATAAATAGTCATCACCCATTAAATCATATGTTGCAAATTTATACTATTTTTATTTCTAAACGAACAATTTTAATCAATATTGATTAGATAAATATCCATTTTACAAATCACATTATAAACAAAACAATAAAAACAACACACATAAATACTGCAATACAAACACTTACGCACGAAAAACTCAAATGACAACCATTTTACATTCCTATTACAAAATCGATCAAAAAAGCATATTATAATTTTTATTTATAAATAAATTCATTAGCAAATATTGTACAATCAATTTCACAAATACCATTTATAATTAAGTCCAAAATTTAGATCAAATATATCTTCATAAAAAAACCTCTGTTTTTGTCACAAACAGTGACAAAAACAGAGGTCAAAACAATCAACATCTTTACAATAAGAACTAAAACAACGCTTGTCAAAGCTGTGGCGTCAGCTTACCAGTAGCGGCAATCGTTTCCGCCTCCACTACCAGCCCTTTACGAGCAGATGCCGAAACGGGATCAATTTCATAAACAGCAGGCTGACTACCGTCGGTCGTAGTAACGGCCATGTAAACCCGGCCGGATTCCAGGTAAGGCGCATGTCCGAATCCAGACACAAGCCCGGATTCGGGTAATCCGGTTACATACGTTAGTTTTTGAGAGTAAGCATCAAAAATAGCCAATCGGTTGGCAACGAACCCACTTTCACTCAAAGGGCGATCATACATAATCAGTAAAAAATAATTTCCTCCCGCATGCCAGCTTCGAAGAAATGAAACGCCACCGCTTTGCGCCTCAATATCACAATAATAATCCGGATCGAAATCATCCGCACCGGCTTTGATCCGCACCACTCCGGCCGGAAGCTTCGTCTTCTGCACATCTGCCGTCATGGTTTTGGCATAGCCGGGCGAGAAAACATAAACGTCCCCGTTATCGGCCGCCCAGATTGTCTGATAGTACTGCGACTTGAAGCGTCCGCAGGCATAACTGATTTTATCGGTACGGATCAGCTTCGGATTGACAAAAGTATCATCATCATAAATTGCAATCCAGGCCTCATCGGGGTATTGCGTCCATTGCAATTCTCCTTCCTTGTAAGAACTACTGGCACTTCCTCCGGCTTCAGTCTTGACCAATTCCGGATACTTCACATATTTTCCACCGTCTGCCTTCACACCATACTGACTCAAACCCATCGGGATCGGTGCTGTAATCAATTTGTTCCCCGATTGAAGAATTCCGGCAAAAGTCACAAACTCTCCGTTACCCAAATAGTTTTCCGAAAAGAGATCCTGCTGATTCGTCTTATATGTTTCCTGAACCACATCCAGGTAAGAGATCAGAAAACCTTTCGGCACATAACCGTAACTGTCGGCATGATTCTTTCCTAAATCACCCGTCGAAGTCGTAATGATCTGATTTTTATAAATCCCGGTAGATGTGAAACGCTTGATTTCATAGGTGTAATCGCGCTCTTCGATCCTACCTGCCGCATTAAGTTTGTAAGAGGAAGATAAGCCCGCATTCCCCTGATTATACTCCAGCCTGTACAAATATTTATCTTTATAAAAGATCCAGAAATATCCGTTGTCGGTTGTCAAGCCGTTGTTTTTTGCCGATACGGTACCCGAATCCAGCGATTCATTCTTAAGCAGATAACTGGCATCGCCCACCGTTGCCGCCACAACATAACCTGCAGATCCGATAACGATATCCCCACTGCCACCTGCAGCATCATCCGTACAAGACACTGTCACTCCTGCCAGCAATAAAGCCGCATATCCAAGAGTCAAAAAATTCTTTTTCATTTATATATATAGTTTATATTTATCAGTTATGGGGCGCAGAGATTTTCTCCGGCTGTTATTTTGAAGAACCGAAACAAACCCTGAACTTCCCGTAAAAGGCACGTCCTGCTTTCTGCAGACTGAAATTATCATACAGCCGGGCATCGGTAATATTCTGACATTCGAACGAAAGATGATAACGGCCGTTACCCATCGTATAAGCCAGCATCAGATTGTGCGATAACTGCGTCGGAACCACAAAATCCGATTCACTCCCCAGCGCTTCCGAGTAGAGTGGAAAACTGTGCATATAAGCATTATCATAAGTAACGGTCAGTCTCGTGCCTTTCTTCAACAGGTTATCCCGATAAAAAGAAACGAACGCGTTGCCGAATCGGTAAGGCACATTGGGAATGCGTGCCTTGTATGTCAGACTCTCCTGATTTCCCCCTCCGGCAACCGTCCGCACATTATCACGCATATCCGTCAACGAAAAGTTTCCTCCGATGCTGAGCAAACCCGAAAAATCATAACGCAAAGCCAGATTTCCACCGAAGGTTTTCACTTTCCCGTGATTCACGTAAGTGGCGCCGTACTTCCCACCGCTCAGAGCCGTGATGTTACGCTGGATATAATCTTTGGTATCGCGTAAAACAAAGCCGCCTTCCACATACACCCCATGTTTGCCGAAACTCCTGTTATATGTTAGATTGATGTTGAGGTTATCGCTATTTTCAGGCCGCAAAGAGATTTCGCCCGACTCCAGGTCCTCATCTCCGAACATCTCCTCGATCGTAGGAAGACGCAAGGCCTTTTCGTATGATAATTTTGCCTGCAAATCAAAAGGCAGGAAGAAAGTACCGGCCAGCCCGTATCCGAAAGCACCCGTCGAATGAGTGACGCGCTTATAATCATCGAGTGCGGCCGAAGTAGCTACCGGCCCTGCGATAAACTGACGATAATGCTTTCCGAAAACCGAAATGTTCCATTTTTCACCCGGCATCAGGCGGTACGACAATCCGCTGATATGCTTGCGGGTTTCTTTGGCTATGGCATTGGCCTTCGAACCGGTTTCCAGCAGGGAACGGTTGTTTCGGTGAAACGAGCCCGTCACATGATTGAACGTAAACACTTGCTTTTGTCCCAGCCGGTAATTCAGCGTCGTCGTAGCATTCAGGTTCGTATGGTCCGACTCGACATGCATATACGACTGCTCTCCGGGCAGACGCATCGGCCGCGATTCGCCCCTCCAGTTGAATTCATAGGAAGACGTATCCACATTCTGCGTTATGTTTTTATTCAAATTCGCAGTCAGGGTCAGATCAAGTCCGGCTACCAGCAAATCACGTTTTCCGTATTCGAGCGAAGGCATCAGTGACTGCCCTGTACGGTATTTGCCTCCGAAAACGATCTCCTGGCGAACCCCGGTCTGAATGTCTTTATGCATCTGCGATAGCGTGACCCCGACCATCAACCGGTCTGCCCACGGTTTATCCACAAATCCTACCCGCGCCACCAACGCCTCGTTATGATACGTATCGTGAAATCGGCGCACCCGTTCAAGCTTCTTTTTATTGATCGCACCGGTCTCAAAATCCTTTACCGGCGTATCGATCATATAGTCGTTGTCCGAGTAGTTCTGAAAGAGATTAAACTCATATTGAAATCCATTATTCAGCGTCTGTCCGAAATTCACATACGACTTGTGCGTATTAAACGAACCATAAGCATAAGATGCATCCAGAAACCACCGATTGCGGTTCTTCCTGGTTATGATATTGATAACTCCACCGATCGCATCCGTTCCGAAACCGACCGGTACGACACCTTTGTACACTTCGATCCGCTCGGCATAATTGACCGGGATGTTGTTCAAACCGAAAGAGCTTCCCACCCCCTCCTGCGGCACGCCATCAACAAACACTTTGATATGTTTACCGGTAATACCATCCATCATCAGCTGCATGTCAGAGCCCACGCCTCCCGATTCGCGGATTTTCATTCCGGGTGCCTTACTCAACACGTCGCCCAAACTATGCGTCGTGTTCTGCAAAGCTTTGGTGTCGATCGCCACGGCATTGAACGCCGACCTTCCGATACGGCTCACTCCATCCGAAACCACCACGACCTCGTCGAGCTGCTCGCTGTCGGGCAGCAATTCGATATTTTTACGAAACGGCTCGCCCCTGCGTAACCGAACCTGGTCTTCGTAGCCCACATACCCGAGCATGGAAACCACCATGGTATAATCGCCGACAGGAGCATCAAATGCATATCCACCCTGTTCATCGGTCATCCCTCCGAAAGAGGTCCCTCTGAAATAGACAGAAGCATAACCAAGCGGCTCGTTTCCGGCCGCATATACACGCCCCGAAATACGCACGGATTCACCATGTGCCGTTGTGGCCCATATCGTAATGTTGCTCAAAAAAAACAGAAATAAGAAGCAGTATTGCTTAATGCGATGTATCGTTAATTTCATTGTAACTTGTATGTTTTCAATCCATGCGAACCGGATGCCAATAGCGTATTCCGTTTCACATGACAAAAGTCGTTACAATCCGAGAGGGATAAAATCCCATATTTTGGGGATATTGGCGTAGGTATATCGCCATAAATGAGGAGAGATAAGAATCAATATCGTTTTAAACGATCATTTTTCAGGCACAAGAGTAAAATCAAAGCCGTCAAGTTGCAAGCCTTCGAGCGCAGGTTTTATTTCCAAACGGTGGGTTTGGATCGGATCCTGTTTTGTCATGCCGTGATTTTTCAACGATACAGGAGAAATGTCCACAAGATAAGATCCGCATGTCAGTCCCATATAGATATAGTTACCCCAGTCGTCGGTCATCACACGTTTCTGTTCTCCCGTAGACTCATCGGTAATCGTAATAAAGACGTTCTTAACATAATCTACCTGGCCATTGCAGCTACAAGTAACCTGACCTGCAATTTCCGTGATCACTTTTACCGGAATAAAAAGGCAACGGGTCTGATAAGGCATCAATATCAGGCTTTTGTTATAATCATCTATTTGCCATGAGATATCGCCCAATTTTTGTTGGGGCACGCTCAAACGGAATGGCTTATTGGGAGCACTACCGGTAAAAATGACCCCATCACTCATCTCTGTCTTCGCAGCCGCCGTGAAAATCTGCATTTTCGGATTCTGAATCAATGGCTCCCCCTTATCTCGTCTTCCATTTCCATTTGCATCCACAAAAAGCGCAACATTCAAAGAAGAAGAGGTCGAAACCATATCCGAAAAACCAATCGTATTTCCCTGAAACAAAACCGAACCTGATAGTTGTGCATACGTATTGGTATTTGAAAAATTACAACTGCTCCCTGCGTTGACCAGCATAAACGGTAATCTCCAACTAATCCCCACGTTTACATATCGCTGCATCCCCTTGAACTGATAAGAAGCATCAACAAAAGCAGTAAGTTTATTTTTAAACTGAACGTTCAGTCTGTTACCGATCCGAAACCGATCGATCTTACCGGAGCTATACTCCAACATCAACTCGTTGTAAATTTTTTTATTCAGGTATACCCCTACACGGGTAGAAAATACAGGATTCCTGAATCTGAAATAATCGGACATGGTATTGATCGTAAAGTTTCCGGTCACACTTTTCCGCCATATATTAACCGATGCAAAAGAGTTTTGCATCGGCTTCAAACCTTTCTGGTAGCTATAGTAATTCAAACCCAACATGTAATTACCACTTATCCCCCGATTAAAATTTCCGCTCAGATTCATTTGCAGGAGATCTTTAATAAGCGTATTACTTATGGTCTGATGGCTGCTCCTGTGCTCATAAGAAACATTCGTCCTTAAAAAAGCATAATTAACAGAAAACCGCAATTGAATCAACTGGGCTGGCATGTATTTCAGATCCAGGCATCCCCATTTCGGATAGGAAGCCCGAAGCCCCAGCAAAGCGGCCGAAGTATTATCTTTTCGACGATTGTGAAATCCCGCTCCCACCCGAACCACGGTTTCATTTCCCAATAATACAGATAGCCAGGGATAAACACCATATTCAAACAGCGGATTAATAAAAAGGTCGCCATTATCGGATACCCCCGTAGTCAGACGGTAAATCAAATCCCCTTTCCCGACCGCTCCGGTCGGAACATACGCGAGCTTGGCATCGACGACCGGTATTCCTAGCGCATTATAGGTAATGGCCTTAAGGTTGTTTTCCGCATCTGACACCGGAATCTCTACACTGAAGTAACCCAGAGAGTCAGAATTGACATATTCAATAATCTGATTATTATTATATACTTCGACACGGGAGTCGGGCAGCGTTTTTCCCTCATATAGATAAGTACGCTCCAATGAAGCCTGTTTGGAAGTATTCGAGAGGGTCACACTACTGGCATAACCACCCGTAGAGGTGATCAGATTTGCAAAATCGTGATTAACAAAGACCGATTTCACCAGCTTACTCTTCAAATCGAGCCGCTCCCAATTGAAACGAAGATTATCAAACACACCGCCCCGACGCTTACCTGATCCATAATTGTATCGCAAATAAAAAGCCCCCGATAGCAATTCTCCCCGCAATGAATTTTGCGCATCAAAAAAATAATTTGTTGTTTTTCCGTAATTCGAATTTTGAGAAAAAGTATAAGAAAAAGCGTTGATTTTTAAATTCGCCAACCGCAACGTATCTACATTTAGAAAAGTATTTTCCTCTTTGATTTTTTTTTCCTGTTCGAGCCTTCTGATCCGCTCCTTATTTTGCCGGTAAACCTCCGAATTTTTCGATGTAATGAATACGGCCATATCTTCGAATTTAAGCGCCGTCTCCAGTTGATAAAACTCCTCGAGAAATGCAGGCGTCACATACAAATCGTTCGACACACTCCATCTGGCTTTCGTTTTTTGAGGCAAAATGGTCCCATTCCAGAGTTGAATCGTATCTCCGGATATCCTGTACCATCTGTCTTGTTCAATAAAACTTGTAAAAATATGCCTCTCCCAATTGGCCACATATCTGAATTCGAGCATATCCAATATTTCGAACAAACGAACCGAATATCCTTTCTCTTCACTCCAGGAGGCCGTAATGTAGCTTTTGGATTTACCATCCACAAACAATTTTACAACCATCAACTCTTCATCCGGAAGTGCTTCGGTCTGGGCAATTACGGATTGAGCCATACTTCCCCAGAACATTAATAACAAAAAAAAGATCTTATTTAAACAAGCAATAGTATCTGGTTTATATTTAAACCGTTTTAGCAATGTTATTTTCTTTTAGGAACCATCAGTTCCACCTTTTTCTGTGCCCAGATACGGGGATTTTTCGCGCGGATATTTTCCTGATCGATATAAGCGATATCCAACACTACTTTTCCCGTCGGAGTACGATCGAATTTTTTCAGATTGACAGGAAGAGAAATATCCAAACCAGGAATCTCACAATAAATTACGGCACTCGCATTGGGAATCTCCATTACCGTCGGAATCCCTTTTACGGTTCCGATCACTTGGATCGCTCCATAAATAGAGCGGTTACCTTGCCGTTCCAAACGCAGATTAAGGTTACTAATCGAATCATTTTGAACCTGCAATGCCACCTCTGCAATGGAAACATTTTGCACGACAGGATTTTTCCGATAGATTACCGGTATGGCGCTGGCCATTTGAAATTTAACAGACATCTGTGTCCCCTGATCAGATGTTAACGGATCCTGTTTTGCATTCTGATTTCCCTGAAGTGGGGTAAATGTAATGAACGAGCGATATTCGCCCTCGGCCAGGCCTTCGGGAGTTTTGACCTGAATCTGTACCTCTTGGCTTCCGCCCGGCTTAATTGCCACATTGCGAGGAAACACACGTAAGTAACTCTTCAGAGATTGATCGAATTTTTCATTTTGCGCAACCGGTTCTACTTTACCGCTTTGGTTCATTTTTTTGTCTTCGAATGTGATTTTATATGTATAGGTCTCTTCTGTGGGATTTGACAGGTAAAGCGTCATAATACCATCTTTTTCAAAAATTACGCGGTATTGAGAGAAAAGGGCCTGAGCTTCAACCCGGGCAAACGGAAGGAATAACAACAATAAAGCACAAATAGCAAATTGATTCTTTTTCATGTTCATAGCGTATATCAGATTATAAGGGAAATATCAGAGTCTGCTTCTATGTTAAAAAGCAGACTCCGGACACTCCTCCATTAAAAGAGGGAATTAAAAACATCGCCTTGTTAAATCCAGGTTATTGTAATATTGAAATCACCGGTATAGACACCACGATAAGATTCAGAAGGGATATCGACACTTCCGCCAACGTAAATATTTGACCACCGTGCTTCACTATAAACGACAGGAGCACTTGTCAAGTCAACCTTATTACCCTCATTATCAAACAATACAGGAACGTATTTAACAGTCGTTACAGGTTCATCTCCATTCTGGATATTATCGGTCAATGTAACCGTTGTCTTATCAATTGAAATCTGCAGTTGAGCTTGCGTCTGACCTTGGATTCTTACAGAACCTAACTTCTGCGACGCCTGATTAAACAACGAAATATCACCGGTTTTTACCGTAACATAACCGCCAAAACCCATTTCTACGGTTGCTGTTCCTTTCAAAGGAATATAGGCTCCCCCGAAATAAACATCGGTCATTTTTGTTGCGGATACCATATTAGCTAATTCGATACCTGCGCTCATTGGAATAACCGTATTGTTTTGAGCAAATGCAGCAAAGCTAATCAATACGATAGCTAAGCTTAAGAACAATTTCTTCATTTTAGTTTGTTTTATTAAATTTAGCGTGAAAACAAAAAAAACAAAGCCGGGCCTCTGACTTTTGCAATGATTAAACAAGACTGAAAACCAATATGTTCGAAATATTCTCTATTTAACTATCTTACAAAAAAAAATAATTTCAGCCTTTGTAGAAACACAACCAAAATGGATATTTAATCGTTTACATGTGTAAGCGCAAACAATAAATATAAAAACCTCCTGCATGGACAGCAAGAAACAATCCGACTACCCGATTCGATTCTGGTTTTACAGCATCTGTTTCTTAAGCGCATTCATAAACATCAGCGGTTTATTGGAATTTTCATATTCCTTATCGCATTATACGGGCAATTTAATTGACGTGGCCCGAATCCTATTTACGAAATCGCAACATGAATCATTGGCAATCCTTGCGCTGCTCGCAACTTGTTTCGTTACCGGAGGCATCACAGGAGGATATATCAACAGGCAACAATCGTTCGCATTCGAACCGAAGTACGGCAAAACACAACTTATTCTTGGATTATTTATGATCCTGATTTATTTCACTATTCCGGAAAAATGGATTTACCTCTGTTTTTCAGCCTTAACTTTAGGCATCGAAAATAGTTTGATACGGAGCTATAAGGGTTTTAGCTTCCGTACAACACACGTTACCGGAACCCTGAGCGATCTGGGCACATATATCAGCTACTACCTCCAGGGCAATAAAAGTGCGGGATGGAAAGTCATATTCGAAATAAGTCTTGTAATCACCTTCTTCCTGGGTACAGCCGCAGGATTGCTTATTTACCCGTATCTGGGAGAAAAGATATTTCCATTTTCAGGAATTCTATTTATTTTTTCAGGGATTACTTATGCATGGATTATCAGTAGAAAGAAAAAAGAAGCTCCGGAATGAGAAGCGTAAATATTTCAAATATCCCAATCCAGTATATACCAGAATCCTTTCTTCACGGGCACATTTACCTTAATATCAGGATTGACCGTTTTTAGTTTTTCTATAAATTCTTGTTCTTTTGCAGGGGATATCAACGCATATATGAAATTTGATTTTCCACAACGGTATAAAGCGAGTCTTTTTAATGATGCGGCAGGAGAGGATAATGGGTTATAAGACCGCTTTACCAAAGCGATTTCATGTATATCGATTTTTGCAATCGACACAAACCCCAACTTTATGATAAGATCATTTCCGGCAATGATATAACGTATTTTCGTAATGAGAAATAATACAATTAAAAGCGATCCTCCGGATACATATATCCCTGTAATATCATCGGTTTGAAGTCCCCGATTAAACGTGAATAGAAATAAGACTAAAATAAAGGATAGAAGCAAAACACTTATCCGGGACCGGAAAACAACTTTATTTGTATTCATAATGGTATTTGATTTGATTGAATTTAAATTATGTTCGAAAGGACTGACGGCATTCTGAATTTTATAAAATAAAAAACTACGAATCCATATTTAAATGATTATATCCATCTCCATTCGTTAAAAACACTCTATTATTTCACAATTCCGATTCACCGCTACCCTCTTACCCCCACCACCGTCGGTGCGGGTATCCATTCACTGTCGGTGCGTGCATCCATTCACCGTCAATGAACGGGTACGAGCACCGCCGGTGAATGGATACCTGCACCGACGGCGTTCGGGTACGCGCACCGACGGTGTTTGGGTACGAGCACCGACGGTGGCGCAGTCGTCTGTAAGGCAGAGAATTAATTTTAGGGTTCTGGAGTGGAACATGGAATTGGGATGAACGTGACGTTACAAAAAAGGAGGTTGTTTTACAAATTACATGCACAAAATAAGAAAGGCGCCTACCGATAAATCGATAAGCGCCTCACTAGAAGCGTGGTCCCACCTGGGCTTGAACCAGGGACTCCCTGATTATGAGTCAGGTGCTCTAACCGACTGAGCTATAGGACCGGCAACAGTTAACAACTGTTTTGCGAGTGCAATATTACGGCAAATTTTTTAAATCGCAAAATTTCAACGAACTTTTTAAGTGGTAAAATGCGCTTCATCCCATCATTTCGAGTGAAAATTAATTGAAAAACGTATCTTTGCCCGCAAAAAATATAAATACGATAAGATGGAAGGGATTAAAAATATTCTTTTCGACATGGGTGGAGTACTGATCGACCTGGATCGGATGAAGGCAGTGAAAGCTTTTGAGGCTTTGGGATTCAGCGATATCAACGACTATCTGGGTGATTACGGTCAGAAAGGGGCCTTCCTGGAAATGGAAGACGGACAAATCAGCGAAACGGAGTTTTATAACCGAATCCGCCAGCATATCCCGCAGGCCAGCAATGAGCAGATTGCTCATGCGTTCATGCAATTTTTGCAGGGTTTTCCTGTTTATAAACTAAAAATGCTGCGCGACCTGAAAGAACAGGGGTACCGGATGATGCTACTCAGCAACACCAATCCGTTGATGTTTCCGCGCATCTGTGATACTTATTTCAAGCAAGAGGGACTTTCAATAAACGATTATTTCGATGATATTTTCCTTTCCTATGAATTGGGAGCTATTAAACCGGATTCGAAAATATTTCGTAAAGTTCTTGAAATATCAGGTGTTAAAGCAGAAGAAACGCTCTTTATCGATGATTCTGCCGCAAATCTGGAAGCATCCCGTTATTTTGGATTCGAAACTTATCTTGCACCACAAAACAGCGATTTCAGTTCAGTTTTTCATTTGAATGAAATCTGATTTTTAATATTAAGGACCTATGCGCCATGCAGATTATTTTTCCTTCAGAAGAAACAAAACTTCCTGAATTAGCCGGTTGCATCGGTTTTTTCGATGGCGTACATACTGGCCACCGTTTTTTGATCGAAGAGCTGAAAACCGAGGCTGCTATTCGTGGGATACCTTCGGCAGTGATTACGTTTAGAAATCATCCGCGCAAACTGATCGATCCGACTTTTAAACCGGACTTGATCCATACGTTTGACGAAAAAATGGAAAATCTGTCTAAAACAGGGATAGATTATTGAATCGTACTGGATTTTACCCATGAATTAAGGGAGAAAACTGCTCGCGAATTCATTCAGGACATTCTGCACGATCTCCTGAATATCCGTTTGCTGCTGATCGGATACGACCATCGTTTCGGAAAAGACCGTCGGGAAGGTTTTTCGGATTATTCGCGATATGGCAAAGAAGTTGGCATGGAAGTGGTAAAAAAAACCGATTATTCTCCGGGTGGACAACACTGCAGCTCGTCTGCTGTCCGTCACGCCCTGTTGCATGGCGACCCGAAGCTGGCGAATAAATTGCTGGGACAATATTATGCGCTAGAGGGTAAAGTGGTTACCGGGTCACAAATAGGGCGAACCATCGGATTCCCTACCGCCAATGTACGTCCTGCCGATCCGGAAAAAATAATTCCGAAGAAAGGAGTATATGCCGCCTGGGTAGAAACCGGAGAGAAACGATATCCGGCCATTCTGAACATCGGACAACGACCAACGATCGAAAATTCGGAAAATGTAACTATCGAGGTGCATCTGCTCGATTTCAGGGGAGACCTGTATGGCAAAACACTTCGTATCCTGTTTACGGATTATCTGCGGGAAGAGAAGAAAATGAACTCGCTCGGGGAATTGAAAAATCAACTCGATAAGGATAGAAATCTCGGATTACAACTTTTATATCCGGATGAATCAACTGATCGATTCAAATAAAATATTTAAATAACAAACGCCTCTCTGATCTGATTCAAAGAGGCGTTTGTTATAAGCTGTTCGTGTTGCTTATAGCTTATTTCTGATTAATGCTTGAAATCTGGATCTCACGTTTCAGGCTTTGCTCAAGAGAAATCAATGTTTCTGTTGCCACCACACCCGGTATCTCCTGGATACGGCTGTTCAACAACTCCATCAAATGCTCATTATCACGGGCATAAAGCTTACAAAGCATGGTATAGGGACCTGTCGTAAAATGACACTCAACCACTTCCGGAATCTTTTCTAATTCAGGCACCACATCCTTATACATAGATCCTTTCTCAAGTTTCACTCCGATGTAAGTACACGTCTGAAATCCAAGAATTTTAGGATTCACATTATAACCTGAGCCGGTAATCACATTCAAATCAATCAGTCGCTGGATGCGCTGATGAATGGCAGCTCTGGAAACCCCACATTCAACGGCTACGTCTTTCGACGGGATGCGTGCATTACGGGTAATGATATCCAGTATTTGTCTGTCAAGATTATCTATCTTTTCCATATCGGGAATTAAATTATAAATCAATTTGACAGCAAAATTAGAAATAGTTTTTATTTCATAGCTGAATACCAGCAACTTTTTTATCAAAAAGTTATCACAATCGGACAATTAGCAATCAAAAAGCTCAAAATAAATCAATCTTAACAATAGTGCCTATTTGGCAGGCTTCGGTTTTCAAAAGAGTGTAAAATAAAAAAGAGCGACCCGAACAGGTCGCTCTTTTTACCGGAAAACCGGTATTTGAATTATTTTTTATCTGCTTTTGGCTCGATACCTAACAATTCCACTTCGAATACAAGTGTTGAATTCGGTTTGATTTTCGGACCTGCTGCACGATCACCGTATGCAAGATCAGAAGGAATGTAAAGCGTCCATTTAGAACCAACAGGCATCATTTGCAATGCTTCAGTCCATCCTTTGATAACCTGAGTTACACCGAATGTAGCCGGCTGTCCGCGCTCAACTGAGCTATCGAATACCTCGCCGTTAAGCAATTTACCTGTATAATGAACAGTTACCTGATCTTCAGCTGTAGGTACGGCACCTGTACCTACTGAATCGATTTTATATTGCAAACCGCTTTCAGTTGTAACCACACCGTCTTTTGACTTGTTTTCACTCAGGAATTTTTCTCCCTCTTCTTTTGATTTAGAAGCTTCCTTTTGCTCAGCTTGCTGGAAGTAGTTCTGGATAATCGAGATCGCTTGCTCCTGAGTCATTGTCGAGTCTCCTTTAAGAGCATTTGCGAAACCGGCGATCATATCCTGTACGTTTGCTGTTCCTCCGGGGAAGTTTTCCAGATTTTGTTTGTAGCTCAAACCGGTGTTAACACCGATCGCATAGCTAACGCTATCGATATCTGTTTTCAAAGAAGCAGTTTGCTTGTTGTCGCAAGAAGCAAGACCTAGAGTCAGCGCACCAGCAGCAAGAAAAGGTAAAACTAATGTTTTTTTCATCTTGTAAATAGTTTGATATTATTGGGTTAATTATAAAACTTTCAATAGTTCAACATCGAAAATCAGGGTGCTGTTTGGTGGAATCGCATCTCCTGCTCCACGTTCTCCGTAGGCAAGATCCGATGGGATCACCAATTGCCATTTCGAACCTTCCGGCATTAGCTGCAATGCTTCAACCCATCCCGGAATAACCTGATTTACGCCAAATTCAGCCGGCTCACCGCGCTGTTCAGAACTGTCGAATACTTTCCCGTCGATTGTACGACCGGTATAGTGTACGCGTACTTTATCTGTCGCTCCGGGCACTTGTCCTTCGCCTTCTTTGATCACTTTATACATCAGTCCGCTCGGCATTACGATAACACCAGGCTCCTGTGCATATTGCTCAAGGTAAACGATACCCGCTTTTTTATTATTTTCAAGAAGTTCGTGCTGAAGATTCTGAAAATAGTCATTTACAACATTTTTGGCTTCTTCCATCGACATCTCTGGTTGCGTACCATCATAAATCGCTTTCACACCTTTTGCAAACTCTTCTACGTTCAGGTTTTTGATCCCTGTTCCCAGGAAATTACTTCCCATGCTCAGGCCGAGCGCATAACTTACTTTGTCCATTCTGTAACTAATTATTGATTAATGCAGTAATAACAAAAACCGCACTTCTTTTGTTTTAAAACAATATGCGATTCTCATCCCGCATACTTAAAGCGCAAAGCTAAAAATTTTACGGCAGGAGATTTTGTTTTACCCGAACAAATTTAATTAAATTTGATAGCATTCGCGATTTAATGATAATAAATTGATAATTTACCAAGAATAAATATTCAGGATGATATCCGATCCGGCCTGACAGCATTACCGGACAGCTCTTTTCTGATTTCAGACTGAGAAAACAACACCCGGATAAGGGATCTGACCATACTCCGGAGAAATAAACCAGATTAAGAATGAAACAAAAATTAGTAATCCTTTCCGGTGCCGGAATGAGCGCCGAAAGCGGACTTTCGACATTTCGGGATAATGACGGCCTGTGGGAAAAATACCGTATCGAAGACGTATGCACACCTGAAGCATGGCATCGGAACCCGCAACTCGTTCTTGATTTTTACAACCAGCGCCGACGCGAACTTTTCAAGGCCGCGCCCAATGAGGCTCACCGGTTGCTGGGTGAACTTGAGAAAACGTACCAGATAACCGTAATCACTCAGAATGTGGATGATTTGCATGAAAGGGGAGGCTCGAAAAACGTAATACACCTGCATGGCGAATTAAAAAAAATTCGCTCTTCGGCGGATGAGAATCTGATTTATCAGGTCGATGAAAAAAATCCGGATACATGTATCGGCGACAAATGCGACCGTGGTGCACAACTCCGGCCTCACATCGTCTTTTTCGGCGAGGCTGTACCGATGATTGAAAAAGCGGCCGACATCGTACGCAAAGCAGATATTCTGCTGATTATCGGAACTTCGCTGAATGTCTATCCGGCTGCGGGTTTGCTGAACTATGTACGCCGGGGCGTACCGGTTTATCTGATTGATCCGAATGATGTCAATTATCCGGCTTTCCGTAATATATATCATATCCGGAAAGGAGCTTCGGAGGGAATGCGGGAACTCATTCACTTACTGGAAAAATAAACATAATATATTCAAATGGAATTTCTCCCGATGCACAGCCCAGGCTGTAATCAAGGTCGGAAAACAACAACGGCGCCAGTTTCATAAAGAAGCTGACGCCGTTGCATTTTATCATCTTGAAAACAATGGATCAATTATACAGTTTACGTTTTTCCTTCAACGCTTCTAATACGTTGATGATGTAATCTCCCAGTTTTTCCGATTCTGAAATCAAATCCATGTAGAAGGTTCCCGATTGATATTCGTACAAACCGTTCTTCACATTCTCGATATTTTCATTCCGAAGCTGGTTGCGGAAGTTGTTGATTTCGTCTTCTTTGTTGTAAGCTTTGTTCAGATCAGACTCAAGCATCTCGTTTTTAGCAAGGATTTGCGTCATATGATGGAGCGCTTCGTCTGTAAGCTTGAACATTTTAGTTACATTTTCAACGATCTCAGGAGTGAATGCGGCATGAGCCTCTGACTTGCGCACCAAAGTACGAGCCAGGTGATAACAGCTGTCGCCGATACTTTCGATCTCATCCACGACCTTAAACATAGAGCGAATCTGACTTTCAGAACCGAACGAAAGGTTATTGGTCGTAATGTGATTCAGGTAGTTTGCGATCTCAAGCTCCATGCGATCCGAGATTTTTTCATATTTCTCGATGCGGCTATAGAGTTTACTATAAGCTTCACTACCCTCTTTCTCTTTCATCAGATCCTGAACCATGCTCAGCATGCGTTGTGTACGTTCGGCATAAACGATGGTTTCTTTTTTAACCTGCAACAAAGAAAGTTCTCCTGTCGAAAGCATACCTGAGGAAATATATTTGAGCTGAAACTCTTCGTCGCTGTGACGCTGCGGAATCAATTTAGTAACGATCTTCACATACAGATTTACGAACCAAATCATCACGAATACGTTGATCACGTTGAAAATCGTGTGGAATAAAGAAAGTGCATATGAAACAGAGACCTGCATTCCCATATACTGCTCATTGAGCGCAGCAAGCTCCGGGTCGGCGGTATTGATCGAACCATCGTTCAACTTGTTGACAATAGCGGGATCGATCGTATTAACGAAATTCATCAACGCGGAAGGATTACCCGGCCCGTATTCTGTAACAATCCAGGATACCATTCGTATGAACGGAAAGAATACGATCAACATCCAGAATACGCCGAACATATTGAACATGAAATGCCCCAGTGCCGCTCGCTTGGCCGAAACATTGGCTTTGAGCGCGGCCATATTGGCTGTAATCGTTGTTCCGATATTCTCTCCGAGCACCATCGCGGCAGCTATTTCGAAAGAAATCCAACCTTTACTACACATAATCAGGGTAATGGCCATTGTCGCGCTCGAAGACTGAACGATTACCGTCAGGATCGTACCGATCAAAAGAAACAGCAAAACGGAGGCATACCCCATATTGGTGTATTCGGTAAGGAAAGCCAGAATTTCAGGATTGCTTTTGATGTCGGGAACGGCATTCTTCAAAAAATCAAGTCCTAAGAAAAGGAAGGCAAAACCTACCATGAACTCACCCCATGATTTTCGCTTGCTATTGCCCGAAAAAATGAACGGGATGGCCAGACCGATCAACGGAAGCGCAAAAATCGAGATGTTTACCTTGAAGCCGAAGATCGAGATGATCCACGCCGTGACCGTAGTTCCGACATTGGCTCCCATGATTACCGAAATCGACTGTGCAAGAGACAGCAGTCCGGCATTCACGAAACTAACAACCATAACGGTTGTGGCAGAAGAAGACTGGATAAGCGCAGTTATCAAAATTCCGGTAAACATACCCATTACGCGATTGCGCGTCATGGCTGTCAGAATGTTTCGCAACTTGTCGCCGGCTACTTTTTGGAGACCTTCACTCATGATCTTCATTCCGTACAGGAACATACCTAAAGACCCAATGAGTTTTAAAAAGTCAAGAAATGAGTAATCCATTCAGTTTAAAATTTGTTGTTTTTTTTAGTTTTCTTAAATTCATTACAATTACGAACTTACGTCGAATTATCATGAGCAAAAATATACAAAAAAATATGCCCTGCCAGTAACGATTTGAAAAATTACCCGACAAAACTATTTATTCTATTTTGTCATACGGTTGTATTATCTGCACGATATATTTGCAAATGAGCCTCACCTGAGTCTTAAACAACCCCCTGGTTTTGTTGTTCATAAAAAAAGAATGGAATCTTCCTGAATCATAATAACGGATCCTCTCTTTCATTTTCTGCTCCATCCTTGCTCAACCTCTTTTCCTTTTTCCAAAATTATTCACGACTAAACGACTGGTGAAACAGCTTTTATTTTATCTTTAATACGTTTAATAAAACTGCTGATTATGACCGAAACGATCCGTATATTCTGCAAAAACACCCAATCATATTCTGAAATTCCGGTTGGCCTTACGCTGCGAGAGATTTTACAACAACTCGATGTGCGATTGCCACGGCCCTGCGTGGGAGCAAAAGTGAACAATCGTGCCGAGGGCCTCAATTTCCGCGTTTACAAACCGAAAGACATCGAATTCATCGATATTGGCTCTTCATCCGGGATGCGGATCTATGTCCGCTCGCTCTGTTTCGTTTTATACATGGCTTCCGACGAAGTGATTCCGAATTGCCGTCTGCGGATAGAACACTCCATTTCGCGTGGCTATTATTGCGAAATCAATCACCGCCAGTTATTGAGCGACGACCAAATCGCCCAGATACGCAAGCGGATGCGGGAGATTATCGCATCCGACATGCCTTTCAGGCGTATGGAAACCCACACCAGTGAGGCGGTAAAGCTATTTCGGGAGAAAAACCTCAACGACAAAGCTGATTTGCTTGAAACGTCGGGCGAACTCTACACGGATTATTACCGGCTGAACCACCATTATGACTATTACTACGGTAGTCTGCTTCCATCGACAGGTTATTTGCATCTTTTCGATTTGCAGCGCTACGGAGATGGCGTATTACTGATCATTCCGCAGCGCAAAGCCCCTGATAAACTGGAACCGGTGATTCCCCAACCCAAGCTGATGAATGTTCTTGAGGAATTCACACATTATAATTTCATCGCAGGCCTTTCGAACGTGGGAAGGATGAATAAGATGATAATGAAAGGACAGGGTAGCACGTTACTACAGGTAAGCGAAGCCTTACAGGAAAAAAAAATAGCCGCCATCGCAGATACGATAGCGGCGCGTAAAGAGGTGCGGATCGTTTTGATTTCAGGCCCTTCATCATCCGGCAAGACCACATTCGCCAAACGCCTTTCCGTTCAGCTGATGACGAACCTGATACGTCCGGTTTCAATCTCACTCGACAATTATTTTGTAAACCGGGAGGATACTCCCCTTGACGAGCAGGGAGAATACGATTATGAATCGCTCTATGCGCTCGATTTGGAATTATTCAACAGAGATTTGCAAAAGCTGATAATCGGACAGGAAATCGACGTCCCGACCTTCGACTTTCAAACCGGACAACGCCATTACACGGGCAAAAAAATGAAGCTTTATCCGGCCTCAATCCTGCTACTGGAAGGAATCCATGCGTTGAATCCGGCGCTAACACCCCACATAGAAGAGCATTTGAAATATAAAATTTATGTATCGGCACTCACGACGATCTCTCTCGATGACCACAACTGGATCCCAACAACAGACAATCGCCTGATCCGTCGCATCGTGCGCGACTATCAGTTCCGACATTATTCTGCCGTAGATACGATAGCCCGCTGGGAAAGCGTACGTGCCGGTGAAGATAAATGGATCTTTCCTTTTCAGGAAAATGCCGATGCGATGTTCAATTCGGCTATGCTTTACGAACTTGCCGTTCTGAAACAATATGCCGAACCGATATTGAGAGAGGTTTCGTCGAGGATGCCCGAATATGCAGAGGCATATCGGTTGAAACGTTTTCTTTCTTATTTCAAACCGATACATGAATCCGAAATTCCGCCCACATCGTTGTTGCGCGAATTTCTCGGAGGCAGTAGTTTTCAGTATTAAGCAGAAAAAGATTTTTTTCGTAAGTTTGTTATCAAATAAATCGCATTTGTTTTTATATGCTTAAACAACAGCAAAACTTACAGCAAACACTGAAACTTTCGCCCCAGCAAATCCAGGTAATCCGGATGCTGGAACTTCCTGTTTTGGAACTTGAGGAGCGGGTCAGACAGGAGCTCGAAGAGAACCCCACACTTGAGGAAGGGGCAGAGAAGGCTTCGACTGAAAACGATCTTCCTGCTGAAGAAGGAGACATGAACGCTTCGGCTGAAGAGATTTCGCTGGGCGATTACAGAACGGAAGACGATATTCCTGATTATAAACTACAGGCCTCTTCTCGGGAACAGAATGAAAGACAGCCAGAATATAGCTATTCGCGCAACTCATCGTTTCACGAACAATTGCTCGAACAACTCAATTTGAAGGAACTGCCGCAAGCAACAAACGAATGTGCCCGTTACCTGATCGGCAATCTGGATAATAACGGATACCTCACACGGCCGCTCACGGCCATTGCGGATGATCTGGCTTTTTCAACCGGAATCGATTTTCCCGTCGAATTGTTCAGAGAAGCGCTTGAGGTGATTCAGGAACTTGATCCGGCCGGTGTCGGTGCGACAGACCTACGCGAATGCCTGTCGCTACAACTTGAACGCAAACGAGCCAATGCAACCAACAATCTGGCCTATCGCATTATCACCGAAGAGTTCGAAGCTTTCAGTAAAAAACATTATGAAAAGCTTTGCAAATTATTCGGTGTCACAGATTCTGAATTGCGTGACGCTCTCCGTGAAATATTGACACTCAATCCAAAACCCGGAAATGCTTACAGCGATATTTTCGAGGATAAGATGGAGCAGATCGTACCCGATTTTATAATTGAAAACATCGATGGCGAATTGTTTCTCAGTCTCAACAATGCCAATATACCGGAATTGCATTTAAACAATTCCTATCTGGAGATGTTTCAGGACTGGAACAACAACAAGCAAAACCGGACGGCGGATGCGCGAAGCGCTGTGCTTTTTGTCAAACAAAAACTGGATTCCGCACGTTGGTTTATTGAGGCCCTGCAGCAACGCAACAATACCCTTATGCAAACGATGCAGGTTATCCTGGATCTTCAGCACGAATTTTTGCTTACTGGAGACGAAGCCCGGTTACGACCAATGATCCTGAAAGATGTGGCTGAGCGTACCGGATTCGATATCTCAACCATATCCCGGGTAAGCAACAGCAAATTCGTGATGACAGATTTCGGCGTGTTCCCATTGAAGTTCTTTTTCTCGGAAGCTTCTCAAACGACCGATGGCGAAGAGATTTCGACGAGAGAAATCAAAAAGATCCTTGCCGAATGCATAGCGAAAGAAGATAAACGAAAACCCCATTCGGACGAGGTATTGAGTGAAATATTAAAAGAACGCGGGTATACGATCGCCCGGCGAACGGTGGCCAAATACCGTGAGCAACAGGGAATACCGGTTGCCCGATTGAGAAAAGAGATTTAAAATAAAACTTTATAACGATGAAGATTATCGCGCGGATATTATCCACGGTATTACACCCGCTTCTGATGCCATTATATGGTATGTTGCTGGTGGTATTTTTTTCCTACATGAGCTTTTTCCCGACTTCATTGAAAGGCTTCATGCTTGCGATTGTCGCGCTGTTTACCATGCTAGTCCCCATGCTCAGCATCGCTCTGCTTAAATTTATGAAAGTAATCAGCGACGTATCGCTTAATAACCGCGCCGACAGGAAAATCCCATATCTTATTTCGTTGGGTTCCTATCTGGCTTGCGGCATACTTTTATACAGAATTAATGTACCTTTGTGGCTGGTGGGATTTATCGGCGGAGGATTGGCATCTTTACTGATTGCGTCAGTCATTACGATCTGGTGGAAAATAAGCGCTCACATGACCGGGATGGCGGGACTTACGGGATGCGCTCTTTATTTGTCCCAAACTTTCAGCATGATGCCCTTCTGGCTTTTACCGCTGCTGATTTTGTTTACCGGAATGCTGGGCTCATCCCGCATCATCCTGAACCGGCACACATTCGGGCAGGTTTTGGCCGGCACAGCAAACGGTTTTTTATGTGTCTATCTTGTCATGTTGTTTTTATAATCAATCATATTATCATTAATCTTAATCGTACAAAAAGATGAATTACCCTGAAAACTTAAAGTACACCAAGGATCATGAATGGATCCATTTAGAAAATGAAGTAGCTGTAATCGGCATCCCCGACTTTGCCCAGAGCGAATTAGGTGAAATCGTTTATGTGGATATCCCGACCATCGGTGAATCTGTAGAATGGAACGAGGTATTCGGATCGATTGAAGCGGTAAAAACAGTATCGGATATGTTTATGCCGGCCAGTGGCAAGATCATCGAAATGAACCCAGAACTGGAAGAACACCCGGAAATGGTAAACGATGATCCATATGGTGCCGGATGGCTGATCAAAGCCGAACTAAGCGAACCCACACAGCTCGACAAACTGATGAATGCTGCCGAATACCGTAAATGGGTCGGTAAGGAATAAACCATATTTATTATCAAAAACATTATGCAACCAGTAGTAAGTATTATCATGGGGAGTACATCGGATCTCCCGGTTATGAAAAAAGCATCTGATTTCCTGAACGAAATCGGAGTGCCGTTTGAAATGAATGCTCTTTCTGCCCATCGCACACCGAAAGAGGTAGAAGAGTTTGCTACTCAGGCGCAAAAACGCGGTATCAAGGTGATTATCGCCGCAGCTGGAATGGCCGCCCATCTGGGTGGAGTAATCGCTTCGATGACGCCACTACCGGTAATCGGAGTTCCTATCAAATCGAGTCTCGAAGGCCTTGATGCTCTTTATGCCATGGTACAGATGCCTCCTGGTATCCCTGTTGCCACCGTATCTATCAATGGTGCCCAAAACGCAGCTATCCTAGCTGTACAAATGCTCGCATTAGGCAACCCTGAACTTGCTGAAAAACTGATTGCATACAAAAAAGGGCTTTCTGAGAAAATCGTTGAAGCGAACCGCGAACTCGCAGAATTGAAATACGAATTCAAAACGAATTAATCCTGACTTGTTCAGTCCTCGCCGGGAAAATCATTCGAGTCCTTCTTTTGGAGAAACCGAACGAAAAAAATTCCGAATCGAAAAAAACACGAAGTCCTGCCAATCCTTTTTGGCAGGACTTTTTATATGTTTACCTTTGGAGTATCAATAATAATGTGTGTGTTATGAAATCTTTATATAATTATTTGCGCCGTAAGTCCTGGGAGGTCATGATCGGCGACACGCCGCTTGGTGACAATCATCCGATCCGTTTGCAATCAATGACCAATACCTCGACTCTCGATACCGAAGCATCAGTAAAGCAGGCGATCCGCATTATCCGCAACGGTGCGGCCTATGTCCGTCTGACCGCACAGGGGGTACGCGAGGCCGAAAACCTCAAACCGATCCGCGAAGCCATACGCAAAGAAGGATTTACTACTCCACTGGTGGCGGATATCCACTTCAACCCCAAAGCGGCAGATGCTGCAGCATTATATGTAGAAAAGGTACGAATCAATCCCGGCAATTATGTTGACAGCGCACGTACATTCAAAGAACTCGAATACACCGACGAGGAATATGCGGCCGAGTTACAGAAAATCCGCGAACGTTTCCTTCCTTTTCTCGAAGTTTGTCGCTCCAACCAAACGGCAATCCGCATCGGAGTGAACCACGGTTCACTTTCCGACAGGATTATGAGTCGCTATGGTGATACGCCCCGGGGAATGGTTGAATCGTGCATGGAGTTCCTGCGCCTCTGCATGGAGGCTGATTTCCACAATGTGGTGCTGTCTGTAAAAGCATCCAATACTGTTGTAATGATGAAAACCGTACGTCTGCTTGTGGATACGATGCAAAAAGAAGGCATGCATTTTCCGCTTCACCTGGGTGTGACAGAAGCCGGCGACGGAGAGGACGGCCGCATCAAATCCGCTGTAGGAATCGGTGCTCTGCTTTCTGACGGCATTGGCGATACGATACGGGTTTCATTGAGCGAAGCCCCCGAACTGGAGGTACCGGTCGCAAAAAAACTGGTTGACTACATCACTACACGCGAAGGACATACGGCCGTTACCGGACCGGAGGATCCGACATACGACCCCTATGACAATCCCCGCCGCAAAACAGAAGCTGTAGGTGAAGTCGGAGGGAATCTGGTTCCTGTCGTTATCGCCGATTATAGTCAGACAAATGCCCTCCCATTGGAGAAGGGAATACAGATTCCTGACTTTTATTATATTGGAATGCGCACCACAACGGGTTTCGAGGGAAAACAGGTCCTGGTGGATGCCAACAATGAATGGGCCGGAACCGGCATACCAAAAGTATATGCATCCAATCAATCGGAAGATCTGGAGGAGGATCTTAACGAAAAGAAATTCCTGCGTCTGAAACTCTCCGATATCAACATCCTGGCTCCGTCTGACTCTGTAAATGAAAGTATGAAACGGGTTGAACTGCTTGACTTGCTGCGAAACGATCCGGCAATCGTGGTGATAGCTGAAGCGGAAGGAACAAATATCCCGGGCGAACAACGCGCACTGATCATGCTGCTTCAGGAAGAGGGGATCTGCAATCCGGTTATTCTTCATGCGAATTATGCAGAAAACGATCCCGAAAATCTGCAAATCAAAATGGCCGCAGACCTGGGCGTAAACCTGATCGACCAACTAGCCGATGGAATCATGGTGAGCAACAACGGTGATATTCAGTTGCGAGACATTTCGCAATGGATGTTCGGGGTTTTACAGGCGGCTCGTCTGCGCACAACCAAAACAGAATACATCTCCTGCCCCGGATGCGGACGTACGCTTTTCGACCTTGAGAAAACCATCGCTCGTGTGCGTTGTGCAACCGCACACCTTACCGGACTTAAGGTCGGCATCATGGGATGCATCGTCAACGGTCCCGGAGAGATGGCCGATGCCGACTACGGTTATGTAGGGGCCGGACGAGGAAGAATCTCCTTATACAAAGGAAAAACCTGTATGGAGAAAAACATCCCGGAAGAAGAGGCTGTTGATAAATTAATCGAATTAATAAAAGAATATGGCGACTGGAAAGATTGAACAACCCGAACAGGACCGATCGTCTTTATCGAATCAAACGATAACAGAAAAACTTGGGCATGAACCCATCGGCAAACTGTTGATGAACTATGCGCTTCCGGCAATCGTAGGTATGCTGGTTATGTCACTCTACAACATCGTAGACCGTATCTATATCGGTCAGGGAGTTGGTCCGGAAGCGATCTCAGGTCTTGCGCTCACCTTTCCGGTAATGACCCTTTCGGCTGCCTGTGGCATGCTGATCGGAGCAGGAGGAGGTGCCCGTATTTCGATTGTCATGGGCAAAGGTGATCGCCAGATGGCCCGCCACATTCTGGGCAATTGCCTGATTCTGGTATTGATTATCGCATCCGTTTACAGTATGGTCAATATGATCTGGATGAAACCGATTCTGCGTGCCTTCGGAGGATCGGAAGTCACCCTTCCCTATGCGGTAGACTATCTGAAAATCATCATTCCCTTCACGGTGCTCAATAATCTGAGTTTCGGATTCAACAACATGATGCGCGCATCAGGCTATCCCCGCAAAGCGATGTACACGATGTTGATCAGTGCACTGGCCAATGTCATCCTCGACCCCATCTTTATTTTCGTTTTCAAAATGGGTATTCAGGGAGCTGCCATCGCCACGGTGATATCCATGAGCATCACCCTGATCTGGGTCATGCTGCACTTTGCGAATTCAGCTCATACGGTTAGCTTCTGCCGCTCTTGTTTCCGGCTTGACAAACGTATCATCCTGGGTATCATAAGCATCGGAATGTCTCCTTTCCTGATTAATGTGACAGCAAGTATGGTCAATGTGT
>JBOFCW010000108.1:0-8018 GCA_051646395.1 Bacteroidales bacterium | reverse complement strand
GGTTGATGATAAACGGTGGTAATTCGCTACCAACCTGCGTATAGGATCCGCGTATTTTCAACATGTTCACGACCTCTTTGTTTATCGGTAAGAATTCGGAGATTACAGCCGAGGCACCTACTGATGGGAAAAAATAGCTGTTTTTGTCTTTCGGAAGACTCGAAGCCCAGTCGTTACGTCCGGTATGATTGAGGAAAAGAGCGTTTTTCCAGGAAATTTCCATTGAATAGAACAACGATTGTAACTGACTACGGTCATATAAACTGCGGCTGTATGCGCTGTTTTTAAAATCGAGGTTGGTTACATTGAAAAAATTGGGCTGGAATAAAGCCCCGCGGCTACCGCTCAATGTGATGCCGTTCAATGTGTAGTCCTTGATGCTGGTTCCGATTAATGCATTTACACGCAAATCGTGTTTGAAGTCTTTATTGAAGTTCAACAATGCATCGCCATATAATTGGCTGGCTGAACTTTCAGATCGTGTGTAATTGCCATTCTCACCCGAAAGAGTCCGGGTTGTACCCTGATACATTTTTGATTCCAGTACATCGTGATTGTTATCTAAAGTCCCGCGTAATTGCAGGTTCAACCAGCTGGTGAAATTGAATTGCAGGTTGAGCGAAGCCATAAGGCGGTCGCGGTTGTTGATGTCGTTTACACGGTTTGTAATCCAGAATGGATTATCATATTCTCCAGTCGGTTTCTCCGGCCAGTTCTGGTAGTAAGATGGTTTTTGCTCCTTGCCTTCTTCAACTTCAACATGCGGATCCAGTCCGTACAATTCGTAATCTCTATATGCATTCAGGTCGAAGTCTCCCGGCATCTTATAGAAAGAGATCAGCGGATTGTTATAAATACCCGGTGAAAAAGGATTGTCCACTTTCTGCTGTGTATAGATTATTTTCACATCCATATCGAGGAATTTGTCGAAGAACGACGCATTTCCGCGCACATTGAGGTTATGGCGATCCATTTTATTTTTCGGAACTATCCCTTTCGTATAAGTGTTCGAATAAGAAGCGAATACCTTCGCCAGTTCGTTGCCTGCTGTAAAGTTGATGCTGTTGATTGTATTGACACCGGTTTGCAGGAAATCGTCGTAAGCATTGGCATTACGGTTGGCATTCGGCGATTTATCGCCCCAGCTTTCCTGATGCGGATTGCCTTCTGAAGCACCGTAAATAGTCTGGAAATTGGGTTTATAGGCCGCTTTGTCGAAAGTCGTATTGGTACTTACTTCGATTTTGGCAGTTCCGGCTTTCCCGCTTTTGGTTGTGATGATGATCGCACCGTTGGCCGCGCTGTTACCGTATAGAGCGGCGGCGGATGGACCCTTCAGGATATTGATGCTTTCGATGTCGTCGGAGTTGATCGCCGACAAACCATCCGATCCCAGTGTAACACCACCGAAAGCCCCCTGGTCTGTCGACGTGCGCGGATTGTAGTTGGTAACCGGCATCCCGTCGATAACGATCAGGGGCTGACCTGTTCCGTTCAGCGAGTTGTTACCACGCAGGACGATTTTTGTAGGAGAACCCGCGCCACCCGATGCTGTCATGATGTTGGCATTGGATACTTTACCGGAGATTGAATTCGTAAAATTTCCACTCTTTACTTTGGTCAGCTCCTTCGAATCGATTTGCTGACTGGAGTAAGAGAGGGCACGGGTGCTTTTCTTTACCCCAAGGGCAGTAACAACTACCTCCTGTATATTTTTTACGTCCGGTTTCAGTTTGATCGTATAGTTCGATGTAGTGCCAACGACCAAATCTTGAGGCAAGTAGCTTACATAGCTGATTACCAGCTGTTCGCCGGTAGCAGCGTCGAGCGTAAACTTTCCGTCGAAATCGGTAATAGTACCCTCCGTCGTACCTTTGAGTACCACACTGGCACCGGGAAGCGGATCGCCCATTTCATCGAACACCACACCGGTGATTTTTCGTTTCGGTGTGCTTTGCTCATTGCTGCGGTAAATATTGATATACTGGTCTTTGATTTCGAACTCAACGTTCTGATCGCTCAATACGCTGGCAAGAAGAGTTTCAAGCTTTACATCTGCCTGATCGACCGATATTTTCTGATTGACGTTCAGATCGCTTTGTTTGTACCATAATGCCAGGCCGGTTTGCTTTTTTACCGATTCCAATACCTCTTTCAGAGGGACATTATTCATTTTCAGAGAGATCGTATTTGCCTGCGATGAGATACCCGTCAGGAGCATACCACAGGCTATAAATAGCATTTTGGATGTGTGTCTCATGTTTTTACTCATGTTTTTAAGGGTGTTGAATGACTTCTTCCGAAAGAAATGTAGTTTCGGAAGGATGGATGACAACTCAATTAAAATACAAGAAATGATTTTCAAGACCGATGAGCGAATGGCTCGTTGTGGATGTTTTTCGGTTTCAGGTCTTCTTAAAACCGGTATCAGAAAGGTTGAAAGGGTAGAATAAAAGGTTGATTTCTTTTATTGCATAGGCGATATACTCTTTTAATAGGGTTTTATACTAATTTGTTTTTCATTGCGTTCATAACGGAAATTCCTGCCCAGACTGATGATGTCGAGAATTTTCTCGATCGAATCCCTGGTATTTATCTCTCCGTAATAAATTTCTTCACCGAGATATGCTTCTTCTATTCGGATATTTACCGCATATAGTCTTTCGAGCTGCGTAACGATATCCTTCAGTTTTTTATCTTTGAATAAGTAACGACCGTTTCGCCAGTTTCCTGTTTCGCTGTCGTATGGGTCGGATGAACTTTGCTTGCTCCTTAAATCGAAGGTCGCCATTTGGTTGGCAGTCAATAAATAGGCTCCTTTTACGTCGTGGCTGGGATATGCCATCACTTTTCCTTCTGTCACCTGCACTTCCACAAGCGAATCGGATTCATAAGCGCGAACATTGAATGACGTGCCGAGCACTTTTACGTCCACTTGTTCTGTTTTGACGATAAATGGATGATGTTTTGATTTACTGACCTGAAAAAAAGCCTCCCCGCGGAGTGTGATTTCCCTTTTACGCCAGCTGAATTTGCCCGGATAAGAGATGCTGCTGTTCGAATTCAGCCAGACAGTCGTCCCGTCGGCAAGCATAACCGAAGCTTTTTCTCCTTCGTTGACAGAGAGATGATGCATCGCCGGATGCGACCACTCCGATACTCCGTTTTCCACCAATTTCCCCAAGCCTATTGCCAGAATGGCAATTGCGGCGTATTTGAGTTTTTGACCGAATCGCGAAGCACGTGGGTTCGGACGCATTTCCACCATTTCAGAAGAAGAATCGTTTCGTTCAGTTTGTCCGAAGAATAGGTCCGGCTTACGTTCGGGAATCTCATCCGAATAGGAGGCTAATGCAAAGTTATTTTTCAACTGATGCAGCAACGCTCTGTTTTCGGGCGATTCCTCCATCCATTTTTGCAGTTGCAGCAGTTCTGCCTCACTTGCCCGATGATTAAGATAATTGCTGATAATCTGTTTCATTTCAAAATTTCTATTATTCTGTAATGCCCTTTCTGATAATAAGACGTATCATCAGTCAGGACACCCACACAAATTCCAATATTTTTTTTCAGATAAAGAATGAAAGTAGGAAATAATGCTCCTTCAGGTTTTTCCGAAATGCCGCCAGAGCAACTCCCATGCGCCTTTCGACGGTTCTGACAGAGATGTGCAGTCGTTCGGATATTTCGGTATATTTCAATTGATCTTTTCGGCTGAGCATAAATACCTCACGGCTTTCGTCGGGCAGGTGCGCGATGGTTTGCGAGATCACCCGTTTGAGGTCTTTGATATCGAGCGAATCGGGATTCAGAGTCTCGAGTGCCGATAGGTTGATCGACTGTTCGAGTGCCAGCCGTTCATGCGTAGTGTTATGATAGGTGTATCTGACCTTCGCTTTACGGAGATGATCGATGCAGGCGTTGCGTGTCAGTACCAATAGGTAGGCCTCGGGATTCGTTTCCGCAGGGAGTTGTTCGCGTTTTTCCCAAAACGTCAGGAAAATGTTCTGGATAATGTCCATAACATCATCCATGTCTGCGACATAGTCGTAGGCGAATCGCTGCAAACGAAAGGAATGTTGTCTGAACAGCTCCTGAAAAGCCTGTTCGTTTCCTTCCCGAATCTTCTCCATCAGTTTTGTCATTTGCATATATCGTTCTTCTGGTATTGTCTTTAATGAGTGATGAGATAAGTCTGCCCTGTAAATATGATAATATTTTTAAAAAACACCAATAAATTACAAAAATATAAGCATAAAAATAACGTTTTCTACCACAAAAGCAGTGACAGAAAACGTTATCCGGGAGCCATTCATCAACCTTTGTCAGGTTTCGTTATTTTGATGCGGGTTGGCTTTTTAGCGTGATGATCACTTCATTATTCAGAAATGGTCGTAATTCTTTATAGATGTAATCCGGGAGATATTGTTCGTAACCGTTTGTTGCGACAACCGTATCTGGTTTGTCGCCAAACCGCAGCCGGATCAGGTTCATATCGATCGATTCGATGGCTTGCCGGAAGGCATCATCGTCGCGGTCGACAGAATCTTTGACGAACGAATAACGTGTCGGCAGATCGATGTATTTTTCTGTTGCCAACGGTTCCCATGTCGTTGTGTAAAACGATATTTCCGAATCGCATACCGGAGCGCAGGTCGTTTTGATCAGAGCGATCACCTCCTGATCCTGTTGTAAGGGGATCAGTTTCATCTCGAAAGTACTGTTGGGCGAGGTGCGTATCTGCAGGTAATCGTTTGTCAGGTCGGTCATCTCGGCCGTTCCTCCCAATCGGGTGGGTACTTCTGCCTTCTGACCCGCTTTTTTCATGTCGAGCATGTCTTTGCGGCGGTTGGTCTCGATCTGCAGCAAGTGCTGTTCGGGGATGATTTCGAAATATACAGCGACCGACTGACTCGATAATCCGGAAGCGAAGAAAATCAGCGAAAGAACAAATAAGGTTGTCTTCATTCGTATTATAATTGTAGGGGTGAATCAGATCACCCGTATATTGGTGTCATACAAATATAAAGAGTTTCCCCGTTATCTGCTTCCCAGATAAAGAAAAAACATCGCGATCAACACCGTGAGCAGGTCGAGCGCTTTCCCTTTTATGTTTTTTTCGCGGAAGAAAAGCCATCCGGCCGTGAAACTTACGATTACGCCACTTCGACGTACCAGTGATACGATCGAGATGAGCGCATCCGGATCGCTCAGGGAATAAAAGTAGGCGAAATCGGCACAAACCAGAAATACCGAAATCAGGATGATGCTCCAGCGCCAAGTAAACGGTGTCGTCTCTTTGCGCTTGGGATACCAGATGAAAAGCATCAGCAAACCCATCATGATCACCTGATAAAACGTATACCAGGCTTGTACCGTCATCCGGTCGAACAGCATACGCTGCATCAGGAATTTATCATATAGTCCGCTCATCGCTCCCGTGATGGTAGCCATGACGATACACCAGATCCATTTGTTGTGCGAAAACCGGATCCCCTCCTTTTTACCCGATAAGGACAGAAGCCAGAAGCCGATCAGCGACAATGCCACACCGACCCACTGATAGAGGTTGAGTTGCTCGCCGAAAATAAATATAGCTCCCGTAAGGGTCAGGATCGGTTGCGACGCCTTGATAGGCGAGGCGATCGTGATGGGCAGGTTTTTCAGTGCGAAATAGGCGAAGAGCCAGGAAGAAAGTACGATAAACGATTTCAGTACGATAAACAGATGTGCCTGAAGCGAAGCCTGAGGTACGTAAAATATCGTTTGCTGCATCAGTTGGGGATTCACATAAGAGGCGATGATGAAGGGCAGGAAAATCAACGAACAGAATACCGTGTTGAGAAACAATACCGGAATCACCGCATTCTTATTCAGCGACATTTTTTTGAATACGTCGTAAAATCCGAGCAACGAAGCGGATAAAAAAGCAAGATAAAGCCACATAATGTGTTGATGTTTTTAGATGAACAGTTCCTCCGGATATTCGATGTCAACAAGAAATAGCGCCTGGCCGACAGCCGAGTCGCCCGCTTTGCAGCGATCCTGTTGTTCGATGATGCGGCGGAAATCGGCAAGAGTGAGTTTTCCGCGTCCTACCTGGAGTAAAGTCCCTACGATTGCGCGTACCATGTTGCGAAGGAAACGATCCGCTTTGATGGTGAATACCATATCTCCGTTGTCACCTTTTTCCCAGCGGGCATACATGATTTTGCAGTCGTTGGTCTTTACGTCGGTATGCAACCGGGAAAAACTCGTGAAATCAATGTATTCGAACAGAATGTCTGCGGCCTGATTCATCAGCTCCACATCGAATTCACCTCTTACTCTGCAACGTAAATCTCCCATGAAGGGGTCTTTTCGGTTGGTGACATAATATTTATAGGTACGCGAGGTTGCCGAAAAGCGTGCGTGGGCCTCTGCGGTAACCGGAACGATCCGGTAGATCACGATATCTTTCGGAAGAACCCGGTTCAGGCGGTCGGCCAGTTGTGCGGGATCGGCCAGTGGCTCCTCAAGATCGAAATGAGCAACCATCTGTGATGCATGTACGCCGGTATCGGTACGTCCGGCTCCAACGATCGGAGTGGGGTTGCGTAATATCAGAGACAATGTATCCTCGATGCGCTGTTGTACACTCATCGCATTGGGTTGTACTTGCCAGCCATGGTATGCCGAGCCGTTGTAGGCCAGGTAAATAAAATAACGTTGCATGCTTATTATCTTACGGTAATGTGAAAACATCCCTGTTTCACTTCATATTTTACATAACATTTTTCTTTCTTTCGCAGGTCGCGCAATACTTCGCCCAGCAGGTGCTTGAGGTGTTCTTTCGGGATCTCATGCGGATAATCCGATTCGATCCGGTTGAAACGGGCATAAGTGATGTCGAGTGTGGTGCCGAACCGGTGTGCCGAGTTTTTACTGGCATTCGAATTGCCGCGGCGCAACTTCCTGATGTCGGCATTTGAGCGTAACACGCTGGTCACGATGATCTGATAACCGCCTACACCTTGCGAAGCAAGTGAGTCCTGAAAGCTTTGTCCGATCTCTTCGAGCAAATCTTTTGCACGGGGCACCAGATAAGGGATCGAATGAGTCAGTTTGTCGACATGATAAAGTTCGCACGATTTGATCTCTTTCAGCTGACGACGGTGCTTTTCGGCGTCGTCGCGCGAATCGACCTCCGGAACGCCCCATTTTTTGGCAGCTACCAGATGTTTGCTATTCAGGTCATTGAAAACGGTGCCGAAACGTCCGAAGTGGCGGATCCGGATCTCTTTTTTCTCGACTTCCTTCTGTCTGCAACTACAACCTCCCACTGCCATTGTCAGCAGCAAAAAACACAATAAGCGGAAGATTTTCCTCATTATAAGATAAATGATTGATTAAATACCGTACAAAGATAACAAAGGGTTTTTTAAAATCGGTCGATATAAGCCTGCATATCGTATTTGCGGCGTAATCCGGATTCGTTCATATAACGAACGGTTCCGAATATCGCCCTTTCGCCCCAGGGGCGGTCATGCAATCCGAAACACCAGCCTACGCCGGTAAATGAGTTCGGATCCCACCCGTCGAGAAAATAACGGTTATTCTGGCCGAGTAACCATTCGAATGCATCTTCGGGAGAAAGACTCCATTCGATCACTTTCTTTCCCCAGTACATCCGCATGGTGTTTTCCATGAATCCGGTACCGACCATCTCCCGCATAGCTGCATTCCAGCAAGGGTCGTGGGTCCGGGCTTCCGATAATTCCTCCGGGCTATACAGAACCGGCCGTATGTCGGCGCGGTGTTGTTCGAGGGTCAGCCGGCTCCACGAAGGGAGCGATTCGTATTGATCATACCTTTCGGTATAATACATGTGGTTGAAGGCGAGCTCCCGGCGTACCAGCAACTGCTCGACGAAGGGTGCCGACCCGGATAGCTCTTTTACCTGGTCATAGATCGTTCGGGGAGAGATCATTCCGAAATGCAGGTAAGGACTCAGGCGAGAAGTGGCCGAAAGTTCAGGA
>JBOFCW010000077.1:0-4180 GCA_051646395.1 Bacteroidales bacterium | reverse complement strand
TGCATTCACCACGATATCTGCATATACCTGTTTGGGCTGTTTTTGTAACGAATCGAATAAACTAACCCCGATGATGCGATTCCCCTTCCTCATAAATCCGGTCACTTCATGGCATGTCAGAATTTCCGCGCCATGACATCGGGCGTCCAATGCATTGGCTAGCGTCAGACGAAACGGATCTACCGAACCATCCGGAACGCGTACCGCCCCGATTAGTGCCGGATTGACGGCTGGCTCCATTCGGATCGCTTCACGTGAATCTATCGCTTCCGCCTTAATACCACTTGCCAGGCAAGACTCGATAAACTTTGCCTGATACGCCAGATCATCTTCCGGAAGCGTGATAAAAAGACCATCGGTTTCATCCACACAATGGGCTGCTATTTTCCGCAGAATCATATTTTCACTGATACACTCGGTCGCAGATTCGCCATCCGTAACGGCATAGCGTGCTCCGCTATGAAGCAAACCATGATTTCGCCCCGTTGCTCCGGCAGCAAAATCGGATTTTTCAACAAGAAGCACTTTCAGTCCTCTCAAGGCACAATCGCGGGCCACTCCCGTACCAGTGATTCCGCCTCCGATAACAATTACATCATAATGGGTGTTTTCTTTCATATTAAGATTGTTTTAATATCTTAATCCTTGCTTTGAAATAAATCAGAAAGCAATTCGATTCCTATCCGAAACCTATGTGATTTTAGACTTATCAAAAATATGACATATATTTCAAAACAAAGTATAATTGAGCATTATTTTTTCTGTTTTACACCAAAATAATTTCGTTTCAAGACTATTTGCAACTGCAAAACGCCATAAAAGATAGAATACAAAACAAATATTCAACTACAATACAATCTCAAATAATTGAATATCTGAAAGCTAATGCATCCGAAAAACAAAAGAAAGCAACAGGAAGGAAAGAGAACATTTATTCGGATAAAAAACATAACTTGCGCCCTAAAAACAGAATACTTTCATGGATACGAATCATCAAAACGAGAATATAACAATGAATCATTTACCCGAAGATGTGAATATGCTTTTCAGTTTCATCAACATGAAGTTGCGCGACGAATACCATTCACTCGAAGACTTGTGTCTTTCGATGGATATAGACAAGGAATGGATCACTCAGAAATTAAAGACCGGAGGATTTGAATACAACGAACAATTAAACAAGTTCTGGTAAAAAAGGAAAAGGAATTTCCAACTGCTGTCCTGATTCGGACTTTTTATAGGGTACTGAAACCGAAATCCCTAATAACCGAATCTGTTTTTGCTCCCAATCAAGCGCTTTCATCAGTTGATAAAGGTGTTTTCGAATCTCTCCGGAGCCTGAAAGATCTTTATCGACCGTAAGCGAACGATTACGGATCGTAAAATCGTGAAATTTCACTTTCAGTGTAAGGGTACGGCCTCCCTGAAAATTTGCGCGATCGATACGGGATAGCAAACGGGGAATCAATTCGTCGATCGCATGGAGAGCCAGATCAAGCGTAGTAAGATCTTCTTCATAAGTATGCTCGCAACCAACTGATTTTCGAATCCATTCGGGTTCAACCGGACGATGATCCACTCCTCTGGCAAATTGATAGTATACACTTCCCATGCGGCCGAAATTCCTGACCAGAAAGGGAAGTGAACAATCATATAACCCGGATCCGGTTGTAATACCAAGAGAATGCATCTTGGCAGCTGTTACCTTACCGACTCCCCAGAAGGATTCTATCGGTAATGCATCGATAAATTTACGGGCCACATCCGGATGAATCGTACACAAACCGTCGGGTTTGCGATAATCGGATGCTATTTTAGCTAAAAACTTATTGTAGGATACTCCTGCCGAAGCAACCAGTCCCACTTCGCGGCGGATGCGATTCTTAATCTCTCTGGCGATATCTACCGCAAGTATCATGTTTTTTTTATTTTCGGTAACATCCAGAAATGCCTCGTCGAGCGAAAGCGGTTCGATCAATTCGGTGTAATCTCTGAAAATATCATGAATCTGCATCGACACTTCTTTATATACCTGCATCCGTCCGCTTGCAAAGATCAGATGCGGACATAATTTGAGAGCCTTCATCGACGACATAGCGGAACGAATACCAAATTTACGAGCCTCATAACTGGCAGCCGCAACTACTCCACGCCGATCGGGACTACCTACAACAAGCGGCAAACCACGGTACTGCGGAAAATCCCGCTGTTCTACCGAAGCATAAAAAGCATCCATATCAATATGTATAATCTTTCTTTCCGCCATGTCCGCATTAATTTGGAAACAAAGATAATGTATATACGACCGAAAAAAATATCCGGTTCTTATACTTAACAGTAATAAAGAACCGGATAAAAACTTTATTGAAATGTTTTGTTTTGAAACGTTTATGAAAGGAATGAAATCAGAACTCCGGCCGCTACAGCCGATCCGATCACTCCGGCAATATTACTAGACATAGCATATTGCAACAAATGATTACTCGGATCGTATTTTACGGCAATCTCATTGGCTACACGCGAGGCCATGGGCACCGCACTTAGTCCGGTAGCTCCGATAAGCGGATTGATTTTTTTCTTTGAAAAGAGATTGACAATTTTTACAAAACAGATTCCGCCCGCTATTGATACGGCAAAAGCAAGGAAACCGCCAACGACGATTCCAATCGTTTTCCATTCCAGAAAAGCTTCAGCCGTCATCGTGGCACCGACCGACAAGCCCAAAAAGATCGTCGCCGAATTCATAATCGCCCCTGTAGCAGCATCAGACAAACGAAGTGTTGCCGATCCGATCTCTTTGATCAGATTACCGAACATCAACATCCCGATCAGGGGAACGGAAGAAGGAACGATCAAACCGACGACAGTACCGACTGCAATGGGGAAAATCAACTTAGCAACGCGCATGTTCCGAATCTCCATTTTCGAAGGAAATAGCTTTTCCTGTTGCTTCATATTGATCCGCAATTCATTTTTGGTACAGAGTAATTTTACAACCATAGGAATGATTACAGGGACCAGAGCCATGTAAGAATAGGCTGCGATGGCAATAGGACCAAGCAGATGGGGAGCCAGCTTGATAGTGGTAAAAATCGCAGTCGGTCCGTCAGCACCTCCGATAATACCCAATGAAGCGGCTTCCCGGGTTGTAAAGCCCAACAGCACTGCAACAAGCAAAACAGAGAAAATTCCGATCTGTGCCGCCGCTCCGAATATAGCCAGACGTAAATTTCGCAACAAAGGACCGAAATCTGTGAGCGCTCCGACACCCATAAAAATGATAGGAGGCAAAAATCCGGTTTTGATCAAAGCATAATACACCAGATTCATGATACCATGGTCATGGGCTATCTGTAACAAGGTTTTGTCCATAATACCGTTTTCAGGTGTCGCCTGAATAACGGCCATCCCTCCTCCGGGAAAATTCGCCAACAAGATTCCGAAAGCTATCGGCACCAACAACAAGGGTTCGTAGTTCTTCTTGATACCCAAATACAGAAAGAGAAAGCCTATCACATACATGATCAAAAAAGAAGGGTTTTCAATCATATTGCTGAAGGCTGTCATCTCATATAAATTCTCAAATATATTCATGGCATTACTTCAGTTTAATCAGGATATCATCTTCATATACTTTATCTCCGCTATTGAGTCCGATCCAGACCACTGTTCCGTCAACCGGCGACATGATGGCATTGTAAGTCTTCATGGCTTCGATATAACATAAAGTTTGTCCTTTTTTTACGACATCTCCTACCTTAACTGCCGATTCGGTTCCTTTAGTCAGGAAAAACACGCCTTCAAGAGGTGCTCCCACCTCAGTAATATCAATGCCGGATAACGGACTTTCGGGTGTTTGATATTCATCTGCAACGACAGTTTGCTCTCCATTATCAGGGGCAATATCCACTTTATATTTTTCTCCGTTCAATTCAACGATAACCGTTTGTGGTTTCAGTTCAGTCGTACAGGGTTTCGGTTCTTTTTCTGCTTTCCTTTTAGACAAGTCCGCTTCAAAATCGGCTTTTGCCTTACCTGATTTATAGGCTTCATATTGTGACGGATGCATCGCATATTCAAATAACTCTTCATCATCCTCGCCCAAAGGCCAGCTCTGTTCGCTCATCTTTGTCCGGTACTGAGCAAGTGCATCTGGATAAGAATCCTGCGGATTTCCGGT
>JBOFCW010000047.1:0-2398 GCA_051646395.1 Bacteroidales bacterium | reverse complement strand
ACTTCATAACCAACTCCATTGATGTCGCCTTGCGTGATACCGATTTTTATTTTATGTGTTTCTTCCATTTTTTCAAAAATTATTTAGTGACCAAAACAGGAACCTCCGGCAACATATTGTCCTGAGGCAGTTTAAGGGTATATAAAGAAGCTTCAAGCTTCCGTAATAAATTTCTTTTCTTTTTTTCGGGGGCATAAACGAATACTTCAGCCGTAATGATTCGCTGATTTGCCTCGTCCAAACGGGTATGACTCACAAACGGACCTCCCATCACATCGCCCGCAACTTCCCATAAGCCTCGGGTCTCAGCTACATATTTCCCACCTAACGACATGGTTCTGAATTCAGGAGAGACATAACGTGATGTAGTCATATAGCTTCCTTCATAAGCACCCGGCACATGCAATTTCATAATCGAATCGCGACGGGCAATGATTTTATTCAATGTAAAAGCATCTGCATCTTTATAGGGTACTGAATAAACGATGATATCCATCCGGGCTGTCCGCCCGTTATTGGAAATCCAGAAAAAATTATCCGATTTATTCACCTGAGCCAAATCAACCGGAATATTCATTTCAACGCCTAAAAGTTTAAAAAGTTCTTCTGAAGCCCCCTTGTTATAATCTTTGCGCAAAACTCCGATAACACGGTTCATCTCCGCATTCACAAAAAAATCCAAAACTACCTGCTTATTTTCAAGCAGATAACTTTCAAGCGAAGCCAAGTCTGGTGCTTTGACATAAAGGATCATCTGACCTTTTCCCCATACATCACGGGCAAAAGAAAATTTGGGTTGTGTATATATTTCACTGACTTCAACCATCAGGATATTCCGAACCGGTTTCAATATATTATCAAATTGTGCGGGCGTTACCGAAGAGATTCGAAACTGTGCTTCGGATTGAGGAAGGCCCGGCACATCGGAATCAAGTATCTGACGGATCTCCTTACCCGCCTTGCTATCCAACACGCTTCTTTCCGCTACAACCAATACCTCGTATGGTGAACCTGTAGCAGTTTGTAAAGTAGGAACTCCCTTTCCATTACACCCTGAAAGAAGGAGAAGCGCCAGAAGAAACTGACAAAAGAAATATTTCGTTCTCATAAAGCTGATTAGATTGATTACAATATCAGTAAAAATAAACATTATCGTCAGAATGACAAAATTAATATTTATTTACCCTTTTCTTTTAATGTCGAAAGCATTCCACACGCTGCAAAAATATCCTCGCCTCGTGAAGAACGAATCGTACAGGTAATTCCATGATCATTCAAATAATCGCGAAAATACTCCATAGCCGATTCATTGGAGGTCTTTAAATCAACATTCGGGATTGCGTGAAAACGGATCAGGTTAACACGACAACTCATTCCCCGCAACAAACGTGCTAACTCCTGGGCATGACGTTTACTATCGTTGAACCCGTTAAACATAATGTATTCGAATGATAGACGACGTTGTTTGCTGAAATCATATTTTCGTAACATTGCCAATAGATCATACATTGGCCACGCCTTTTCAACAGGCATAATTGACAAACGCTCATCCGGAAACGGAGAGTGCAGGCTGACTGCCAGGTGACATGAACTTTCATCCAAAAACCTACTCAGGTTTTTCATCTGACCGATGGTAGAAACCGTGATACGTTTCGGGCTCCAGGCATACCCCCAGTCGGCCGTAAGAATATCCAGCACCTTGAATAATTCATCCGGATTATCCAACGGTTCTCCCATCCCCATAAACACGAGGTTGGTCAGTTTGTCCGATTCTGGAATCGATTGTATCTGATTCAGAATCTCATTGGCTGTCAGGTTTCCGTTAAAGCCCTGTTTACCTGTCATACAGAACAAACAATTCATTTTACACCCCATTTGCGATGACACACAAAGTGTCGCTCTTGCCTGGTCGGGAATATAAACCGACTCGATCAATTTACCAGAATCCGTACGAAACAGGTATTTAATCGTACCATCAATAGAAACAGCTTTATCAGCAGGCAAAGAAGCTCCTACCTGAAAATGCTCACTCAACAAAGCCCGGTGCGCTTTTGAGAGGTTAGTCATATCATCGATCGAGGTCACTTTCTTCTGATACAGCCACTGAGCAATTTGCTTTGCTGTAAATCCAGGTAGTCCGTAACGGGATACGATTTCCTTGAGTTCTATCAGGGTTTTACCTGATAAAGCCTCTTTTGTTGTTGCAGAATGCGATTGAGTATTGGATATATCTTTTATCATCGTGGGTAAAATTTCTTTATTTCAAACAGGAATATGACTTACTTAATCAGACACTCTTTACCGCAAATAACGGTTCAGATGCGTTATAGCGATTCATAAGCACTTATTCTGATTCTAAAAACAAAAATACCCAATTTAAATCATTAACAGGCGATAT
>JBOFCW010000074.1:0-11909 GCA_051646395.1 Bacteroidales bacterium | reverse complement strand
GATATATCACTCTGACAACACATAATTATCAATCTCAGTCGATCAATCAGATGAAATTGGATCTACTGAGTGAGAAAGCTTTCAAATTCAAGGCGATCATAGAAGGTAATTTTCCCGAATATGCCTATCCCACTGACGAAACCCTGATTCTAAAACAGGGAGCACAGGTTATGTTTGTAAAAAATGATCCCACTCCCGATAAACGTTTTTTCAATGGTAAAATCGGCAGAATCAAAGCAATAACGGCGGCGTGTATTGTGGTGGAGTGTGATGATCAGACCATTGTTGTTGAACAACAGGAGTGGACAAATGCCAAATATACGATTGATCCGCAAACGCAGGAAATCATTGAAACTATCGAGGGGAAGTTTCGTCAATATCCGCTAAAGACGGCATGGGCTATCACCATCCATAAGAGTCAGGGCTTGACTTTCGACAAAGCAATCATCAATGCTGGTGCTGCTTTTACCCATGGTCAGGTCTATGTAGCACTAAGCCGTTGCCGTACACTGGAAGGTCTGGTTCTTTCCACTCCGATACGTCAATCAGGCATTATCTGCGATCAGAACGTAAGCAGTTTTAATAAATATGTTGAAGAAAACCAACCTGGTTCAGAATTGTTTTCGAATGCAAAAGAACACTATTTTTTAGACTTAGTGGGAGAACTGTTTGATTATCGTCCGATTTTTCATTGTGTTCAACATCTCACCAGGATATACGACGAACATTTGTCGAAACTATATCCCGAAAAAGTCCAACTTTATACCCGGACATTGCTGGACATGGATACGCACTTGGTGCAAGTGGGACACAGATTTAAAAATCAATTGACTCTTCTAGCCCATGAATGGCAGGATTATGAACAAAATGAAGTGATTCAGGATCGTATCAAAAAAGGTATCGTTTATTTTACAGATAAAATAAATTCCATTCTGACTCCTGTTATGAATACAGGATTGCCGGAAACAGATAACAAAGAAATAGCAAAACAATTAGAAAAAGAACTTACGCTTTTTCAGGAGTTGATGCATGTAAAAAAAGAAACCATGGCTGCATGTACCGATGGTTTTTTCATCAAAAATTATCTGGATAGAAAAGCTAAGGCTTCGATTTCCGTTCCCAAAAAGAAATCTACCGGATCGACGATCAAAAAAGTAGAGATCTCTTCGGACATTCAACATCCGGAACTTTATAATCGCCTTCGCGCATGGAGAAAAAACACAGCCGAAGAAATGAATGTACCAGTTTATAATATCTTTCATCAAAAAGCGCTATTGGGTTTAACAAACAAGATGCCGTCCTCACGAAATGAATTGTTGGCGATTCCCGGAGTCGGTAAAAAAATTGTTGAAAACTTCGGTCAACAAATCATCGCTATTATCGATGAATACAAGGTTGATACCGGAAGCTCCCTGTTATAGCAATCTTATTACTCTTCAAAACTTTTTCACAAAAAGGGTGTTTATATAGTTGAAAATAAAATTCTAACTATATAAACACCTTTTTTAAATGGCAACTACGCTTAACATTGAAAAATGGAAAATCCAGCATAAGTTGATCCGCAATATGCACATTGTTGTTCTATTGTTATGTCTGGCTCTTATCGTGCTGCTTTCCATTGACATTTTCCGGGATGTGCCCAAACTGACTCACCAACTATATATGAAGATTCAGTTTTGGATTTGCATGGTCTTTATTGCTGACTTTTTTCTCGAATTTTTCCTTAGCCAGAATAAATGGCATTATCTCTATACTCATATTTTATTTTTGCTGGTTTCTATTCCCTATTTAAGTATTATCGAATACAGTGGAATTCGTTTTACTGCCGAAACTGAATATTTTATTCGTTTTATTCCGTTGATCAGAGGTGGATACGCTTTATCTATCGTAGTCAGCTGGCTGTCTTACAGTTCCGCCTCTTCCCTGTTTGTAACGTATACCACGATTCTTTTCTCAACGATTTATTTTTCCTCTCTTTTATTCTTTAATGTTGAATCATCTGTCAATCCGATGGTTACCAAGTATTCTGATGCTTTATGGTGGGCTTGCATGGATGTTACAACTGTCGGTTCAAATATTAACGCACTCACCGGACTCGGGAAGGCTTTATCGGTATTGCTTGCTTCTTTGGGAATGATGATGTTTCCGATTTTCACCGTATACATAACGAATCGGGTCATCGCTGAGGATAAAAAGAAAAAAGCTGCGCTCGAACAACTTCTTCAGGAAGGCAAAATTCCCGAAGATGCCTCAAATGAGGAAGTCGGAGAAATGGAGAAAAAGGTAAAAGAAACAGATTCAAAAGATAAGTTGAGGAAAGACAAAAAAGAGGAAGAAGAAGAAGACAAACCTGACGAAAAAAGTAATAAAGAATAAGATACTCGTAAGATAAATGTTTATATTGCGCCGAATATACATAAAATGGTATTCGGCGCTTTTTTATTTCAATAAAATCCCACAACTATAACCATACGAGCTAAAATAATGAATATAGGCTTATTAAATTTGCCTATATTCATTTTGCTTGCCCCACCGCAGGGGACTCATCCGCCCTCTGCGGAAGACTCATCTGTCTTCTACGGAGGACAGATGAGTCCTCTGCGGAAAGGTAATAATCCGGAAAGCAGATAACAACAAAAAATCCCTTCACTCGTGAAAGAACCGAGTGAAGGGATCAATAAGAAAGTAAATTATAAAGATTCGATTTCTTTAAGCCACATTGAAGCAGTGGCATCGCTTGGCATTCGCCAATCGCCACGTGGAGAAAGACATACTGACCCCACTTTCGGACCATCAGGCATACAAGAGCGTTTGAATTGCTGCGCAAAAAATCTCCTGAAGAAAATATGAAGCCATTTTTTTATAATCTCCTCTGAATGTAAATCCCGGAATGCCATACAAGCCAAAAAGTATATTTTAGCCGGACGGAAACCATTATGGATGAAGTTATATAAGAAAAAATCATGCAGTTCATAAGGCCCGACAAGATCTTCCGTTTTTTGAGCTATATTCCCTTCCGTATCTGCCGGAATCAATTCCGGACTAATCGGTGTATCTATGATATCCAATAAAATATCTTTTGCACCCTGCTCTATCCGATGAAGTGCAACCCAACGAACAAGGTATTGAACGAGCGTCTTTGGAATACTGGCATTCACACCATACATTGACATTTGGTCGCCATTATAGGTAGCCCATCCAAGAGCCAATTCGGATAAGTCTCCGGTACCTATCACCATTCCATTTGTTTGATTGGCAATATCCATCAAAATCTGGGTCCGTTCACGCGCCTGTGAATTCTCATAGGTCACATCATGAACCTGACTATCGATACCCAAATCCTTAAAATGTTGAATACAGGCATCTTTAATACTAATCTCACGGATTGTAATGCCGAGTTCTTTCATGAGATTGATAGCATTATTATACGTCCTGTCGGTAGTTCCGAATCCAGGCATTGTAACGCCAACGATACGCTCTCGGGAAATATTCAGTTTGTCGAATGTTTGTACACAAACCAATAAGGCAAGTGTAGAATCAAGACCACCAGATATTCCGATAACGGCAGTCTGAGCATGTGTATGTAACATACGCTGCGCAAGCCCATTCACCTGAATCAGAAAAACCTCTTGGCAAATATCATGCATTTCTGATTTTGCTGGTACAAACGGACGGGGATCGACATATCGATCCAACATGATTTTTGCTTCCGGAAATGGAAGAGCAAAAGCAATTCTACGACATGAAAGCGATAGGTTTTCATCAAGAGAAAGAAAAGTCGACGTTCGCCGGCGCATACCTTTTAACCGATCTATATCGACATCTGAGATTATCAGTTGCTCGCGGAAGGAAAAACGATCTGATTCTTTGAGGATCGATCCATTCTCGGCGATGATACCATTTCCTGCAAATACAACATCCGTTGTTGATTCTCCGAATCCGGCTGAAGCATACAAATAAGCAGACATCGTACGCGCAGACTGCTGAGTTATCAATTTACGTAGATACTGATGTTTTCCAACCAATTCATTGCTGGCAGAAAGATTGATTAACAGGGTTGCCCCCTGAATGGCTTGTTTAGAAGAAGGCGGAATGGGAACCCATAAATCTTCACAAATTTCTATTCCAAAACTAAAGGCATTATTCTCAAAAACAAGATCCGTTCCAAAAGGCACTTCCTGGCCACATAAAACGATGGTATCATTAATGATATCTCTACCGGAAGTAAACCATCTGGCTTCGTAAAATTCGCCATAATTCGGCAGATAGATTTTTGAACAAACACCAAGTATATTACCCTGACAGCAGACAACGGCTGCATTAAAAACCTTATTCCCAACAGCAACGGGCATTCCTACGATCTGAATCAAAGGCAAGTCTCTGGTTTGCAATAGCAGATCCTGAAGACCCTTTTCTGCATTTTCCAGGAGAAAAGGTTGTCCGAATAAATCGCCACAGGTATATCCTGTAACCGACAATTCGGGATAAGCAACTACAGATACCCCTTGGGAAGCAGCTTTTCGGGTCAGCGAAACAATTTGCTGTATATTATACTGACAATCGGCAACTTTTATAACAGGTACCGCGGCTGCCACTTTTAAAAAACCAAATTTCATAACATCCGATTTAATTACATATTCAAAGATAGCGTTTTATTACTTATACGAGCACATTCAGGGCAATTCACCCCGATCCTTTTTTATACTCATTATAAAGACAAAATTATTGTTGCTTTTAATTTACATTCTAATAGTTTTATGTAAATTCGCATCACAATTACAATATTTAGACTGATTTTACATGAACTTGAAATTCTTTAATTCTCCTTTCCGTTTTTACTATATATGGGCATCAATACGATTTCAAATGTCACCATGGAAAATATATGACATTACCCATGACAAAGGATATATAGCTGATTCTAAAAGTCGTTACATTTACGAGGACTACTGTAATTACCGAAATTCCCACAATTACAACAGATAAAAAACAACTCTTGTTTTAGTTAATTTTTTACACAAGATTGTTTGTATTAAAATTTAACCGCTTTCCTTTTGTCATGAATCTCTTTGAATATAACTGAATCATTACACTGTATTTTGCCGTAAAAAACATTCCTCTCATTCTGTTTATTAACTTAACAATGTTGATTCAGTTTTGATTATTTGAATGCCTGAATATAGTTCAGTGTGATTTTGATATGTTCTATGCTAAAACAGAAAAACATTTGTTTCTCCTGAAATAATTTTCATTAAACAGTCATATATTATAATTAAATTTTCATTTTTGTGAAATCTAATTATAATATAGAGATCCATGAATATTACCCCGATCAACAAAGAAACTGTCAGTCAGGTGATTCAATCTTACCAGTTGGCCGATTTCGGAAAAGCCACCATCCGAGAAGTAGTAGCAATTTCAAATGAACTTGAGAAAGAATCAGGAACGGAATTCATACACATGGAGATGGGAGTGCCGGGACTACATGCTCCCGCAATAGGTATTGAAGCAGAAATCAATGCGCTGAATAACGGAGTAGCCTCAAGCTATCCCATTATTGACGGATTACCGTCTTTAAAACAAAATGCATCCGGATTTATCAAAGCCTTTCTTAATATCGATATATCACAACAGGGATGCGTTCCCGTTGTTGGTTCGATGCAAGGAACATTCGCTTCCTTTTTAACCTGTTGCCAATGTGATTCAGAAAAAGATACGATTCTTTTCATTGACCCTGGTTTTCCGGTTCAAAAACAACAGCTGGCTGTTATGGGCTATAAATATGCCTCTTTTGATGTATATGAATACAGAGGGGATAAACTTCATGAAAAGATAGAAACTTATCTTCGCAAGGGAAATATAGCGGCAATCATCTACTCTAATCCGAATAACCCATCATGGATATGTCTGAATGAGGAAGAACTACAAACAATCGGAAAATTAGCCACGGCATACGATACGATTGTACTTGAAGACCTTGCCTATTTTGCTATGGATTTCAGAAAGGATCTTTCACATCCGTATCAGCCTCCCTATCAATCAACAATCGCCCATTATACCGATAAATACATACTTCTCATCTCTGCATCGAAGGCTTTTAGTTATGCAGGACAACGCATCGGAGTCGCATGTATTTCTGATAAACTCTATCACAGTCAATATCCGGAATTAACAAAACGATATGGAGGGGGAACTTTCGGATCTGTTTTTATTCATCGTGTTTTGTATGCTATATCATCAGGAACAAGCCATTCAGCTCAATATGCTCTGGCTGCTATGATGAAAGCAGCAATAGACGGAAGCTATAACTTCATTGAAGACGTAAAAGAATATGAGAGAAGGGCTCACAAACTGAAAGCTATATTCTTAAAATACGGATTCGGGATCGTTTATGATAAAGACCTTGATCAGCCTATTGCAGACGGCTTTTATTTTACGATCGGGTATCCCGGAAAAACAGGTGGGGAACTAATGAAGGAATTTATTTATTACGGAATCAGTGCTATATCATTAGAAACCACTGGGAGTAATCAGGAAGGACTCAGGGCCTGCGTGTCCTTTATCAAAGAACATCAGTATCCGATTTTAGAAGAACGATTAAAAATATTTGTAAAAAATAATCCGGTCACATAGAAAACAGATAACGGGAATCCACTCAGGACTTCCCGTTATCTGTTTTTCTATACAAAGTCATGAGATAGAATAAAACTAAAACATCCTCAAAAAATAATTATAATCTATTTGAAAAATGAATAGATTTATCTAATTTAGAATAGCAGAGTAAAAACCTTTTTGACTATGAAACTAAAAACCGACCTCTTCAAGATACACCATAGCGACTTGACGCCTCGTGCGGGTTGCTTATTGATTTCAGAACCATTTTTAAATGAAACATACTTTCAGCGTTCTGTCATTTTAATGGTGGAGTGTGAAAATACAGCCGGAATGGGTTTGGTTCTGAATAAACCGGGCGAATTCATTTTGAATGATTTGATAGAAGGTCTGGATGAAATTGAAAAAATTCCGGTTTTTTGTGGTGGACCGGTGCGTAAAGACCGATTATTTTATCTGCACACCTTGGGTGAGATTATTCCTGGTTCTGTCCAGATAGGCAAAAATTTATATATCGACGGTGATTTTGAGTTGATTCTGGCATATTTACGTAGTGGTAATCAAATAGAAGGTCGTATACGCTTCTTTCTGGGTTACGCCGGTTGGGAGTATCAACAATTGATGCAAGAAATTGAAGAAGATGCATGGATTGTTGCAGAAAACAGATTAGACTCTGTTCTGAATCATTCCGGGAATCAGTTCTGGAGAGATACCTTAATGACCATGGAAAAGAAATACCATCAGTGGCTAAACTATCCTCCAGAACCGTTTTTAAATTGAATTACTTTTTCTTTTGAACGATAATTACATCTTCGTAAGATTCATTGACACGAATCCAATCCGAGAGTGTACCCTTTATTTCAAAACCTGATTTTTCAAATAACCTTTTACTGGCAGTATTATTTACCGGGATATGAGCGTACAGCATATGGATTCCGAGGAATCGAAATGCATATGCATCTAACAGAAGTAATGCCTGTGTTGCGAGCCCTTTACCCTGACTATTCGGATCTACAAGTATCCCAATGGCTGCACGACGATGAAACGGATCAAAATCGAATAAGTCGACCATCCCTACCGTTTTATTTTCTGATTTGTCTATAATCATCAATCTTAACTGCCGGGTCTGATATAAATCTCCACCTCCTGAGGCAATATATTCCTTCAAAATAAATCTTGAAAAAGGTGTTATCGTTGTTCCATAACTCCATAAATCAGAATCATTTTCCCAACGGTAAAAAACATCCAAATCTTCCGGTTCAGGAGCTCTGAGTTGAATTCGTTTATTTGCTAACATCGTATAGTTTAAATTTGATTAGAAGATACAATTGTATTGCTTGTTTGTGTGTGTATCCTAAAGTCGACGTTTTCTTTTTCCAGATTCTCCATCAACCCCAACATCTGTTGAAAGGTAAGGCTTGAATCAGACAATATGATACTGGTAATTTTATCTTTACGGATAAGCTCCTTCAGATTCGTATACTTGGCATCCGAAAGATAACTTAATTTCTCGATTTTTTCATCACCGGAAAACATCCCGGATATTTCTCTTTTCACCTGATCTGAGGCATAGATTAAAATATGACTTTTTCCCGGAGATTTCTTTATAAAAGCGGGGATATACACACGACTCATAATCCGTTTGCAACCGGCAATAAAAGCCCTGAATAAAATAGCGAAACGGATACAAATGGAATATATGAAAGAAGAATCAGAATAATGTTTTTTGAAAAATATATCCATTGCCTGGTAAAAAATCTTCACATAGCGGATAGAATTTTTAGGCGTACTTTCTCCTTTATAATGCAGAATTTTTTCCGGAAGGTAATAATTTTTGTATCCGGCAAGAGTTATCCGATAAGAAAGATCAATATCCTCACCATACATGAAAAAATCCTCATCAAGAAGTCCGGATTTATTCAATGCCGTTTTTCTGAGCATCATAAATGCCCCGGCCATCACATCAATCGGATGAATCTTATTTTCATCCAGAAATCCTAAGGCATAACGTCCGAACAGGTTGGATTTGGGAAATAATGCACTTAGTCCGAATATCTTACAAAAAGACACCCAGGGTGTAGGAATACTTCGTTTAGATTCGGGCAGGAACCTCCCCCGTGCATCAATCATCTTGACTCCCGCTCCTCCTGCTTCAGTATTTGAATCCAAAAATTCCAATACTCTTTCAATAACCCCTTCTCCCAATAAAGTATCCGGATTGAGGAGCAAAACATATTCACCGGAGGATATTTTTATCGCTTGATTATTGGCTTTGGCAAATCCAACATTCTTTTGATTTACTATAAAATTCACATCCGGGAATAAGGGCTTCAGGTATTCGATCGAATCATCTTGAGAATCATTGTCAACAACAAAAATTTCATGGGGAATATGGACGACAGCTTTTTGAAGCGATATCAAACATTGCTCCAGGAAATATTTTACTTTATAATTGACAATTACTATACTGAGTTTCATCCTTCTTGATATCGGTTCAACACTTAAATCGGTATTATAGTACAACGGCAAAAAAATATTTTTATTATAAAACAAACTTTATTCATTGTCGCAAGATTCAGTTGTCTCTGCAGGATCGAACAAATCTGCCTCAATTTTTTTTAATGAAGGAATACAGAACAAAGAAGCGGTGACACCCATTCCTGCACACAATAATTCAGAGTATGAATCCGTAACGAAATAAAAAGCAACATTCAACGCAACCACAAGCCAAATCAAAAACAAACGAATGGCACTTAACCGGAAATATCCCTTTTTTTTAGAATCCCAATCCGATTTTTGAATCAAAGCATCCCGCCTTTTACCAAAAAGCCAAAGAGCAAAAGGAATAAGTCCCATTGTCATTAAAACAGAGATGCTTTTTATCTGTATCAGGATATCTTCTGAAATTTGGGGAAATGGGATATATCTCCTGCTTAAAAACAGTGTTATCAGGATAAGAGATACAAGAAACACATTATATTGGATTCGAAGTGATTTAAACAAAGGCTCTGCCAAAACAGGTGAATAGACTAATTTTTGATTTTTCATTTATACGAAATTTGAATTTATAAATTCACTATAATACATCCTATTATAAAATGCACAAGGAAGCTTTTATTCGCGATGTTGCCGATCCTCCTGATCGGGTTTTCCTTTTTCAGAACAAATCAATTATAACCGAAATGTATCTGTGAAAAGAGTTCTGTTTAAGATTGAACGCCCAAGTGTGATTTCATCGGTATATTCGATCTCATCCCCGATAGATACCCCTCTGGCAATAATCGTGATTTTAACCTGATAGGGAGCCAGTTTGCGAAAGATATAAAAATTTGTCGTATCTCCCTCCATTGTTGTACTTAAAGCCAATACGATTTCTTTTACCACCCCGGACTTCACTCTTTCGATCAGGCTCTCGATTTGCAGGTCATTCGGTCCGATCCCATCCATAGGAGATATAATTCCCCCCAATACATGATACAGCCCCCTAAACTGGCGGGTATTTTCAACAACCATTACCTCCTTGATATTTTCGACGACACAAATCAAAGACTCATCACGTTCTTCGTCAGAACAAATTGAACAAATTTCCGTATCCGAGATATTGTTGCAAACCTTACAATAAGTTACCTCCTTTCTCAGCCGGATAATCGAATTACCAAAGCTCTCGGCAATTGCTGGTTCTTGTCTTAATAAATGCAAAACCAAACGAAGAGCTGTTTTACGACCCACTCCCGGCAATTTTGCAAACTCATTTACGGCATCTTCTAATAATACCGAAGGATATTTCTGGTTCATTCTATGATTCTTTGTCAGAAGGCAAAAATAAGAAAAAACCACTGGGAATCGCTGTTTCTTTACAAATATCCCTCCATTGGAATCGAATGCCATCTTAAAAGTTTGTTATCTTTGTAAGCTATGTCTCGAAAATGAGATTTTAATTTTGTTTTTATGGAAATCAAAGACGCTAAATTCGTTATCAGTAATACCGATATAAAAAAATGTCCGGAAGGAAATCTACCGGAATATGCATTCATCGGACGTTCAAACGTTGGTAAATCATCTCTTATCAACATGTTGGCAAATCGAAAAGGACTGGCCATGACCTCTTCTCTTCCGGGAAAAACTCAATTGGTGAATCACTTTTTGATTAATGACGCTTGGTATATCGTTGACTTACCGGGATATGGATATGCCCAACGAGGAAAAGAAGGTCGTGAAAATATCCGCAGAATCATCGAAGACTATATTCTGACCAGGGAGCAAATGACCGCTCTTTTTCTGCTAATCGACAGTCGTCATACGCCTCAGAAAATTGATCTTGAATTCATGGAGTGGCTTGGCGAAAACGGCATTCCTTTCTGTATCGTTTTTACAAAATTGGATAAACTGAGCAAAAGACAAGCATCAGACAACCTACGCCTTTACAAAGAAAAGCTTGAGGAGCAATGGGAAGAACTTCCTCCTATTTTTGAAACGTCGTCCGAGCATAAAATCGGAAGAAAAGAGATTCTTGACTGGATCGAACAGGTCAATAAATCACTATAGTTTTCTAAGTAAATACCCTTATCGATGAAAAACGAAGATAAAGATAAATTCATGCGGATGGCTATCAGACTTTCCGTTGAAAATGTGGAACTGGGTGGAGGTCCTTTCGCTGCAATAATCGTAAAAAAAGGTGAAGTTATTGCCTCCGGAACAAATCGGGTTACACTCGATAATGACCCTACAGCGCATGCAGAAGTAAATGCGATCAGAAATGCATGCAAAAAGCTTGACAGATATGATCTTTCGGGCTGCGAAATCTTTTCTTCGTGTGAGCCATGCCCGATGTGCTTAAGCGCCATTTATTGGGCTCACTTGGATAAGTTATATTATGGCAATACAAAAGAAGATGCCCGGCAAATAGGATTCAGCGATCAGTTCATCTATGAAGAACTAGCTCTTAAACCAACCGTAAGGAAACTTGAATCAGAAAAAAGAATGCGGGAAGAAGCTTTGGAGGCCTTCAAAGCCTGGAGTAAAAAAGAAGATAAAACAGAATATTAAATAGAATAATCCATTATGATGCACACATGGTTTGAATGTAAGGTCAGATATGACAAAACATTGGAAAACGGCATGCAAAAAAAGGTAACCGAGCCCTATCTTGTAGATGCACTTTCATTCACTGAAGCTGAAGCCCGGATCATCAAAGAGATTACCCCCTTCATCAACGGCGAATTTGAAATTGCCAATATCAAAAAAGCGAAAATAAACGAAATGTTTTTCGATGAAAATGGTGATAGATGGTACAAATG
>JBOFCW010000345.1:0-11951 GCA_051646395.1 Bacteroidales bacterium | reverse complement strand
AAGGAGGAAGTAAAGGCCAACGCAAAAAAAGATTCTAAAACCGCTTTTGAGAGCAAAAAGAACACACCGCCATCAATCAAAGCGACTACGATCAGTACGCCGGCCCGAAAAAATAATCTGAATAATCAGCCGGTACCGCGAAGTGTGAATCTGAAAGAGGAGATCTTAACCAATTGATATTGAACCATTATTTCGATATCATGTTATAAGGTTTTAAAAAGATTTCCAAAATGCTAATTAAAACCTATTCTGCCGCTCTGTTCGGAATCGATGCTACGCCGGTGACCTGCGAGGTGAACTGTTCGAATGGCATCCGGGTACTGATGGTTGGGCTTCCCGACATCTCCGTAAAAGAGAGCAGAGACCGCATCCAGGCCGCTTTTGAACAGATCGGCCTGAAATTTCCACGCAAACAGCTGATCATCAACCTTTCTCCGGCAGATATTCGGAAAGAGGGTGCGCAATACGATCTGCCTATCGCCATCGGCATACTTGGAGCTGCAGAAATGATCGATACCACTCTACTCGATTCGTTTCTGATGATCGGCGAATTATCACTCGATGGCAAAATACAACCGGTAAAAGGATCATTGCCCATCGCTATCAAGGCGATGCAGGAAAATTTCAAAGGGATCATTCTTCCTGCAGAAAATGCCCGCGAGGCCGCTGTGGTAGAGGGATTGGAGGTATATGGCGCAAACCATCTGAAAGAGGTGATCGGTTTTCTCAACGGAAACGATTGCCTGCAGCGGATCACACTCGAAAAAGAGGATACGTTCGGAACCTCGGTCGTCGACTATGACCTCGATTTTGCCGATGTAAAAGGGCAACAAGATGTAAAGCGGGCTTTCGAAGTGGCAGCTGCCGGCTCGCACAATCTGATTTTAGTAGGGCCTCCCGGTTCCGGAAAATCGATGATGGCCAAACGACTACCCTCTATTCTGCCTCCGCTCACTTTCCCCGAAGCTCTCGAAACAACTAAAATACACTCCCTGCTGGGTTATACCGCTTCTCGCGGACTGATCACGCAACGCCCTTTCCGCGCTCCACACCATACTATTTCCTCGGCCGCACTGATAGGCGGAGGATCCAATCCGATGCCCGGAGAGTTTTCGCTGGCTCACAACGGCGTATTGTTTCTCGACGAATTACCTGAATTTTCGAGGCAGGTACTCGAAGTGATGCGTCAGCCGCTCGAAGACCGCAAGATCTGCATCGCCCGTGCGAAGACTGCCGTAACCTATCCTGCCGGAATCATGCTCGTGGCGTCAATGAATCCTTGTCCGTGCGGATTTTTCAATCACCCTGCAAAAGATTGCACCTGTACCCCACACAACGTACGAAAGTATATGAACCGGATTTCCGGTCCGTTGCTCGACCGCATCGATCTTCAGATCGAGATCGTGCCCGTACCGTTCGAAGATATCTCTGCCTCCACTCCTTCCGAGCCAAGCAAACTCATCCGCCAGCGGGTGATAGCGGCCCGTGAGATACAAGCCGACCGGTTCAGGAACGAACCGGGCATCTATTCGAATGCACAGATGACTCCCCGCCTGCTCAATAAATACGCACGTCCCGACGAGGCCGGACTGAAACGTCTTCGATTGGCAATGGATGCCTTCTCGCTTTCGGCGCGTGCCTACGACCGGATCCTGAAAGTATCGCGGAGCATCGCCGATCTGGATAACTGCGAAAACATTCGGGCAGACCATGTCAGCGAAGCAATCCGATACCGCAACCTCGATAAAGAGAGTTGGGCCGGGTAACCCGTCCGTTAGCTGACAGATATTTCGTATATTTGCAGCCGGATCAATTGGTAAATAAATGGCTAAAAACGTGGTGGAAACACCCCTGATGAAACAATATTTTGAAATGAAAGGACAGCATCCCGATGCCATCCTTTTATTTCGCGTAGGCGATTTTTATGAAACCTTCTCGGAAGATGCCATCGCCGCTTCCGAAATTCTGGGCATCACGCTCACTCGTCGTGCTAACGGAGCCGCTTCTTTTGTCGAACTGGCCGGATTTCCGCATCATGCACTCGATAACTACCTGCCCAAGCTGGTACGTGCAGGCAAGCGCGTAGCCATCTGCGAACAGCTCGAAGACCCGAAGATGACCAAAAAACTGGTTAAACGGGGCATCACCGAACTGGTAACGCCGGGCGTTTCCATCAACGACAACATCCTGAATCATCGCGAAAACAACTTCCTTGCCGGAATCCATTTCGGAAAAGGAAAAAACGATTGCGGCGTAGCTTTTCTGGATATCTCTACCGGTGAGTTCATGACGGCTGAAGGTACGTTCGATTATATCGACAAATTACTCAACAACTTCTCACCCAAAGAGGTGCTCTTTGAAAAAGGAAAAAAAATATTGTTTGAAGAGAAATTCGGCAGCCGCTATTTCACTTTCGAACTCGACGACTGGATGTTTACGGCCGATGCCGCTCGTGACCGTTTGTTGAAACAATTCGAGACAAAAAACCTGAAAGGATTCGGGGTCGACCACCTGAAAAGCGGAGTGATCGCATCCGGAGCCTTGTTATATTATCTGGATATCACCCAACATACACAACTGGGCCATGTAACAGCTCTTTCCCGAATAGAGGAAGAAGGCTATGTGCGCCTGGATAAGTTTACCGTAAGGAGTCTTGAACTCGCCGGCACGATGAACGAAGGCGGAAGTTCTTTATTACAGATCATCGACCGCACCACGTCTCCGATGGGTGCTCGTTTGTTACGTCGTTGGGTATTATTTCCGCTCCGCGATGTGCGCCCCGTCAGCGAACGTCTCGACGTAGTCGAATTTTTCTTTCGTCAGCCCGATGTAAAAGAAGAGCTCGAACAAAATCTGATGCTGATCGGCGACCTGGAGCGAATCATTTCGAAGGTAGCCGTGGGTAGGGTAAACCCTCGTGAGGTAGTTCAGCTAAAAGTTGCCCTTCAGGCTATCCAGCCAATTAAATCGGTGTGTATGGGATCGGAAGAGCCAAGCCTGCATAAAATAGGCGAACAGCTGAATCCGTGCGAACTATTATGCCAGCGTATCGACAGAGAGGTAAACCCGGATCCGCCGACACTGCTAAACCGTGGTGGAATCATCCGTACGGGAGTGAATGAAGAGCTGGATCAGCTACGTGAAATCGCCTATTCGGGTAAAGATTATTTGTTGAAACTGCAACAACGCGAAAGTGAACTGACGGGCATACCGAGTTTGAAAATCAGTTTCAACAACGTATTCGGTTATTACATAGAGGTTCGAAATACCCATAAAGACAAGGTTCCCGAAGGATGGATCCGAAAACAAACGCTGGTAAACGCCGAACGTTACATCACGCAGGAACTGAAGGAGTATGAAGAAAAGATTCTGGGTGCGGAAGAAAAGATCCTTTCGCTCGAAACGCGTCTTTTCAACGATTTGGTTTTGAGTATCGCGGATTATATACCGAATATTCAACATAACGCGAACCTGATTGCCCGCATCGATTGTCTGCTTTCGTTCGCGAAAGTGGCTCAGGAGAACCGTTATGTACGTCCCGAAGTAAACGATTCGCTCGTAATCGATATCCGGCAGGGACGTCATCCGGTAATCGAAAAACAACTTCCTTTGGGGGAAAGTTACGTAGCCAATGATGTATTGCTCGACAACGATACCCAACAGGTAATCATGATTACGGGTCCGAATATGGCGGGTAAATCGGCTCTGTTACGGCAGACCGCACTCATCACGTTGCTCGCACAGATCGGGAGTTTCGTACCGGCCGAAGCAGCCAAAATCGGGATGGTGGATAAGATTTTCACCCGCGTCGGTGCGTCTGACAACATCTCGGTAGGCGAATCCACTTTTATGGTGGAAATGAACGAAGCAGCTGATATTCTCAATAATATTTCAGACCGGAGTCTGATCCTGTTTGACGAATTGGGAAGGGGTACGAGTACGTATGACGGTATATCGATCGCCTGGGCCATCGTGGAACATATCCATGAAAATCCGAAAGGAAAACCGAAGACACTTTTTGCGACCCATTATCACGAACTCAACGAAATGGAGAAAACGTTCGCCCGTATCGTGAATTATAATGTTTCGGTGAAAGAAACAGACAATAAGGTGATCTTTCTGCGTAAACTTGTGAAAGGAGGTAGCGAACATAGTTTCGGTATTCATGTGGCGAAGATGGCCGGAATGCCTCAAAGCATCGTCAAACGCGCCAATACGATACTCAAACAACTCGAATCGGACAATCGCCAGGGTGGGGTATCCAAACCGGTAAAAGAGATCGCTTCGCAGCGCGACGGAATGCAGCTGAGCTTTTTCCAACTCGACGATCCGGTATTGAGTCAGATCCGGGATGAAATCAATCACCTCGACGTCAACAACCTTACGCCGATCGAAGCGCTCAATAAGCTCAATGAAATCAAGAAGATCGTTAAAGGTCGATAAGATTATTATAGCAGACACCCGGTAAGTGAATTGTAGTTCACTTACCGGGTGTCTTGCTTTTAAGTAAAGACCATCTTCCCTAAGCCACGCTAACGGAAAAGCCCAGTGACCGAGCCCGATCTGCGATTTGTTCGAGTTCCTCTTTCGATACCTTCTGTAGATTTTTTTCCGGTGTCGGGCGATCAAGCGAATATACCATCACCTGTTTGGGCTGAATTTCCACAAGCGCATTCAACCATCCTGAAATCTCTTTTTCGGTTGTATTATCCACCTTCATCCCATTATGCTCGCCACGTAAAAACATGGTTTGGATGATCAGGTTTCCGTTGAATTTTTTCAGGTTATCTATCAATTTATCGGCTGTAAAACTTTCCTGATTAGGCGCATCGATCAGATTTATCGTTTGCTGGAACACAGAATCAAGCTTGAGGATGTTATTATCTACTTTCATCAGGGCACTGAATACATCAGGACGATCTGTCCGTGTAGAATTAGATAAGACACTCACCTTTGCTTTCGGATAATAAAGATCACGTAAACGAATCGTTTCATCAATGATATAAGCAAAATCGGGATGAATCGTCGGCTCGCCGTTGCCTGCAAAGGTTATCACATCGAGAGATTTCCCGGATTCAGACATTTCCCGAAGAGCTTTTTCGAGTGCCTCCACCACTGCTTCTTTTGAAGGAATCTTCCCCCCTTTCCGTTCGGCGTTATACCCGCATTCACAATAGATGCAGTCGAAAGAGCATACTTTTCCGGTGGCGGGCAAAAGGTTTACACCCAGGGATACGCCAAGCCGGCGGCTGTGTATGGGACCGAATATGATGGAGTTGAATAAGGATGTTGACATATGATTATGAATTTATTCTACAACTTGTTTTTAGGTAGATCCGTTCAGTAGTTTAAATACCCGTCGGTTATTTAAAATTACATATTATTTTTTGAGGAAAGTGCTTTAGTCAGCGTAAATATGTCTTAACCGGAAGGAAAGGAACTGGTCGTTTTAATTCAATTGGAGACAGATCAGAACTTAACCTGAATCTGTACCTGAAGATCGGTTTTGTTTTTTCCCCGAATCAATTCGAGTCCCGAACCGATTTCTTCACGATCGAAATAGCGGGTATTCCCGATCTTGAACCAACAGCAGATAAAAGAGGAATAATCATATCTTAGATTGAAAGAAACACGCATCCCGTTTCCATAAAAAGACGGAATACCAAAACCATACAAAACATTCTTTTCAGAAAGATAAACCCGGGTTGTCGTATTATCCGTATCAAATAATCCGATCAACAAATCGGCTTGAACCGGGATATTTGAAGACTTGAAACCGATGCCCTGCGAAAGCAGATATCCGGAAGAAGCTTTTTCCTTTTCGAATTTACTGAAAACAGATTCCACAGAACTATTCAGAAAGAAATACTCACCAATCCGGCTATATAATCGCAGATTGAGTTTATGTTGTTGATAACTCCATACAGGTGGTATCGAGTCTGGAATACCAGTTCGGTTTTTATCCTTGTTTTTCAGGCGATAACGTACCGTAAAAGCAATTCTTTCTTGTTGTTGATAAACACTCTGAAAACTTATTTCATACCCTGACGAAGGAATATCGATTCCGTATTTGGCCCATGGAAAGCGAAAAAAATCAACACCACCCGATAACGTCAAATAGGCAATCGGTTTATAGTTGAAATAAAGAGAAAATCCGGATTCGTTGTTAAGACCTGAACCTTCCGCGAAGCTGTTGCCATACCAACTGTGATAACTCTTGCCATAATAGCGCTGAATAAACATCACCGACCAATCGCTGGCCGGAGCGAAAGTCAAGGCATTGAGCGTGGCGATCCCTTTGCTTTTACTCACAGCTGTTTCTCCCGAAAAAGAGATTCCGGCATAACGTAACCTGTAGTTTGCTGACAGATTGAAATTTTTCTTTCCGCGAAAATAAAACCGGTTATATAAGGTAGGAGTTTCTGAATAATGCTTATCCAATGTCATGTAACAACCGGTTATTCCTAATTCATAAAAGGCACCCCGGTAAGAAGTATGCATCCCCGTCAGAATCAGGTCTGCCTGATTTTTCTTCTCTTTTTCGCGAAGCAGGTTATGAAGACCGTCTTTCTTTACAGAAAGAATGGTGTCCGCAGCAATCCGCGCATCCAGACTTCGGTAAGACCAAAAGGGAATGAAAGAAAAACGTCCTGCATTTATTTCAGCCGCTATCCCCTGATGATAGTTGTATTCGTCAACCGAAGCATGAGGAGAAATACCAGAACTACGGGAAAGCAAACCCGCTCCCATGTTATTTTTTCCCAAAGAAAAAGCATTATTCAATACAAGACCACTACCGATCCGCAATTTAAAAGCGCCTGCGACGAAGTTCTTCAGAACACCTCTGTTTTTTAACTGAAGATAACCGTTCCAGTAGTCGATACTCTTTTCTCCCGGGTCTTTTTCCAGTACGAATCCGATTTTAAGTTTATCCCCGCTCTCCAGTTTGTAGCGAAGGGAGTAATATTCTGGCGACCCAAGATATTTTTTATTCGGATTAAGGGATAATATGGAATCGGTTTTGTCAGCATAACCCTCTTTGCGGTTAAGCGACCGGTCAAAACGAATTAAAAATGAATGACGCGCATATTTGAAAAGGTTATTATTCCCTTTCGATTGACTCCCGACTACCGGTTCGACCCGAAAAAAAGGAGATACCAGTTCGATGGTCGCCAGATCAAAACCTTCCACCATCCTGAGTTCATGAATCGTTTTCATCTCACCATAAACATAGAGGTAATAGAGCAGATTCTCTATTTGCTGTTCGGAAAGAAAAGGAATCTGTTCTAACTGCTCCTTAGTGCAAATATTAAGTAAAATTGGATTGTTTATAATTTCTGATAATCGTTCGATAACTATGTTGATATTTTGTTCGTAATTTTCATCACTCACTACATCAACAAGCACGTCCATCCATTTTTCTTTTTGATAATGAATGGTTTGTGAATTTAAAGATATGAACAAAAAAAGCAGATAAAACAAAACAAAAAACCTGTTCATAAAATATTTAACTATGGGTAATATAAATATTTAATCAGAAATAATAATGAATAGAAACAGCGGGTGAAAAACCCAATACATTATGATAAGAGAATGATCCGTCGATCCGGATTTGATCATAACGCAATCCGATTCCGGCAGTCGGAATAAAAGGGGAAGAAAGTATACCAGCGCGCAGCTCGATTATTTTTTCGATTTGATAAGCGACTCCACCCTTAAAACAGATAGGATAACGGGGATCTTTTTCGATAGCCCCCGTTAGCGTAAAACCTTCAGAAAACAGATATCTGAGGCCGATTTCCATACTTAACGGCAGGTCGTATTCACTTTCAGACTGTTTGTAGGAAACACGAAAAGGATTGGTGATAAGCATCCCTACCGTTAAGTTTTCAACAGGTTGGTATTGCAAACCTATATCACCCGAAAACACAGACACATTCTCCTTACAATCAACATATTCCATATTGAAATAAAAAAGCCTGACACCTAACGAAAGACCGGGTTTCAACAGTTTACTCACATTTAATCCACATCGTATTTCATGAAAAAGATCGTATCCGTAATAGTTTATCAGCAATGAAAAATCGATCCAGCGGGTAGGTTGCTCATAACAGGCAGATAAAGACGAAAGCTCCTTCATCAGAAAAGAGTTTTCATAAATACAAAGGATCTGACGCTCCGAAGTAAGGCTTAAAGCGGCAGGATTGACGAAAGAAGGAAGAGCTGAGTAAATATGTCCCATCCCCAGTGAACGTACATCTTTCCATGGTATCGGATCAATACAGAACGAAATATGAGGAATTATCAACAACAAAGTAAACATCAACAACCGGGAACTTTTTTTTCCGGTATTCATATGAATGTTCAGGGTATTACAGGATTAGTTGGTTTATAACAAATTCATAATGAGTTCGGTTTAATAATGAAAAATATTTTTTGACCAGAAAGGATCTGCTATCCAACATAAAAACAGTATTATTGTTATGTATTTAATAACTTTAGGAATAACAGATTATAGAAAATAGTACTTTCGCACAGATGATAAAACGAGGATTATTCATATTGATTTGCCTGCTTTTCTCCTTCACGGGAAAAACATTCGCCCAGATGGTTATCAACGATCTGCCGGGCAATCTGCGTCGTTGCATCGTTGAAAACGGAGATACCATTATTCTGGCCCGGATGCGACCGGTGATCTGTGTTCCAAAAAAAGAATTCAGAAATCAAAAAGAAGAGCAGCATTACTGGCGCGATGTACGTGATGTAAAAAAAACACTTCCGTTGGCAAAACTGATTCACGGGATCATGCTCGAAACTTACGAATATATCGAACTACTCCCTGATGAGAAATCGCGCGATCAGCATTTGAAAAAGATGCAGAAAGAACTTTTTGAAACCTATAAGCCAACCCTGAAAAAACTAACCTTCAGACAAGGTAAACTTTTGATAAAGCTGATAGACCGGGAATGTAAATCCTCTTCATACCAGTTGATACAAGCCTACCTGGGTAATTTTGCTGCCGGGTTCTGGCAGGGATTCGGAAAACTATTCGGAGTTAGTCTGAAAACCGAATATGAACCGCAAGGAAAAGACAAAGAGATAGAAAACATTTGCGTACTCGTTGAATACGGTATGATCTGATCATACTAAAAAAATAAGCCTCCGGATTTCGGTATTCACCAAAATCCGGAGGCTTATTTTTTATTTATACCCGATAATCGTATCAATCGTGTAATTGCTGAAAGAAATCCCAAATGATGAGAGCCGTGGTCACAGATACATTCAATGAGTGTTTCGTTCCGAATTGTGGGATTTCCACACACCCGTCACATTTATCAACAACGGTTTGTTGAACGCCTTTCACCTCATTTCCCATCACGACGGCATACTTTAACTCCTTGTCAAGCTGAATCTTATCCAACATGATACTACCCGAAACCTGCTCTACGGCAAAAACGGTATAACCGTCTGTTTTCAACTTATCAACAGCATTGTGAGTATCTTCAAAATAGATCCAGTCAACAGAATCCTCCGCTCCCAAAGCGGTTTTATGTATTTCCGGATTCGGTGGTGGCGAACTGATACCGCACAAATAGATCGCTTCTACAAGAAATGCATCAGAAGTACGGAAAACAGAGCCTATATTATTGAGACTCCGCACATTATCCAACACAATAATCAACGGTATCTTTTTAGTATCCTTAAACTCTTCCTTGCTGATGCGGTTGAGTTCGGTTATGGTCAGTTTCTTCATATTCGTTGTTTTCGAACGGCAAAGATAAATAAACATTTTGCTGTTTATAACCTATTAAAAGCTTATTAATAACGTTGTGAATAAGTATGGAAAACTAACGGAAAGAAAATAATAAGTATTGTCGTCATTTTGAATAATATCATTATAACCGGAGTTTACAACAGACTCCAAATAATTAATCCACAACTTATCTATAGTTCTATAAACGATATTTAAGCAGGTTATCAATACTCATTGAGCAAGAAAGTTATTAACTTTGCCTATAATCAACAACATTACGGTGTTTAGATTTAATCGATTGAAAATCATTAATAAATCCTGTTGATTACATGCTGATAAGGAGTAGATAAACCAGAACCTATTTCTGATAACTTTAAAAGCAAGGAAATTCAGAAAAAACTATCACTGTTATCAACAGCCCATTATAATCATCATAAAGAATTTTTGAATTTTAAAATTTAGAATAAACATATAATGATAAATATAGATTTGTCGAAAGGTTTTGTGGATATCCCCGTTGAAGTGGCCGATGTCAGAGAAGAGATTCTTCGTTTGAAAAAAGAAAAGAATGCTGTGATCCTTGCCCACTACTACACCGAAGGTGCAATTCAGGATATTGCCGATTTCGTCGGTGACAGTTTGGCTCTGGCTCAATGGGCGAAAAAGACCACCGCGGATATTATCGTGATGTGTGGTGTTCATTTCATGGGTGAAACCGTGAAAATCCTTGCGCCCGACCGAAAAGTGCTCGTTCCCGATTTGAATGCGGGTTGTTCGCTGGCCGACAGTTGTCCGGCAGAAGCTTTCGGTGAGTTTGTAAAAGCGCATCCCGGATATACCGTGATATCGTATGTCAACACATCCGCAGCCGTGAAGTATTACACCGATGTGGTTGTGACTTCTTCAAACGCTCGTCAGATCGTTGAAACGTTACCGAAGAACGAGAAGATCATTTTCGGTCCGGATCGCAACCTGGGTAATTATATCAACTCTCTTACCGGACGAAACATGCTTCTTTGGGATGGAGCGTGTCATGTTCATGAGAAATTCTCGCTCGAGAAGATTCTTGATCTCAAAAAACTGCATCCGGAAGCAAAGATTCTGGCTCACCCTGAATGTAAAAAAGTGATTCTGACGGTAGCCGACCAAATCGGATCTACTGCTAATCTGCTTAATTTCGCGATCAACGATCCGGCTCAGACGTTCATCGTCGCTACCGAATCGGGTATTCTGCACGAGATGCAAAAGAAATGCCCTCAGAAGACGTTTATTCCGGCTCCACCGATGGATTCGACCTGTGCTTGCAACGAGTGCAGCTTCATGCGCCTGAACACGCTAAATAAGCTTTATAACACGCTTAAATACGAACTACCGGAAATCGAAGTGGATGAAGCTATCCGCGAGCGTGCTAAGCTTCCGATTGACCGTATGTTAGAGATCTCTGCCCGCTTGAGTTTATAACAGCTTGTTTTTTTATTTGGTTCACTTTGGTTTTATTTTTTTAATAACTGAAGATTAATTGAATTTAGAAGTTCCAAATATTTCGGAATAATCCGAACAAAATATTCTTTTAAACGCCATTTTCTGTCAAATTACGAAGACGACAGAAAATGGCGATTTTCTTATTTTTTTAATCCATTCCGATGCATCTCCATCAACGATCAGAACTGTTTTCAACAGTTGTAAAATTGAATAAATAAGCATGTTGATAAGTGTTGATAACCCACTCATTTCATTATTCAATATTATGATTATTAGCTATATAAATGTTTTCAACAGCTGTTAATATGAATGTGTTTGAAGGAATCGATCTGACATTATGAACAGTCGTTTTAATTTATCAATAAACAATTAAAAGTATTCAGTGAATCATTGTTATATAAGATACAAATCATATAAATAACAAGAGAAGACATGAATATAACTACCCATCTGAAGTTCCTTTTTTTATCGCTTTGTATTTTTCCTTTTAGCATGAAAGGAGAGTCGGAATTACCGGAAACGAAGTTTGTCAAAACACAAAATGAGGAGAAATCAATCTTTGTCGTAACCAAACCGGTTATCCCGACCCTGACGCCCAAAGCTCCTGTATTTGCCCTGTCCGTTCAGAATGGTAAATTTCTGATGAGCGTCGGCGGCATTATTAAGCCGGTTGTAGGATGGGATATCGGCAAAAATCTGGATGGTACGATGTACT
>JBOFCW010000329.1:0-3636 GCA_051646395.1 Bacteroidales bacterium | reverse complement strand
ATGATAAACCAGATTGCGGGCGTGCTCTTCGTTAGCCGTAATACCAATAATACATTTGTCTCGTAAAGTAGTCATTGCTCTTGTCATCATTTCGATTGATTCAAACATCGAGAAAACAATGATCGGCTCCATTACGTTTAGTTCCAACTGGCCGGCTTCGGCAGCAAAGGTTACGGTAAGGTCATTACCGAAAACTTTGAAACAAACCTGATTAACCACTTCCGGAATCACCGGATTCACCTTCCCTGGCATAATCGTTGAACCTGGTTGCATTGGTGGTAAGTTTATCTCATTGATACCCGTACGTGGTCCACTTGATAACAATCGAAGGTCGTTACAAATTTTTGATAATTTTACGGCAAGACGTTTCACCGCAGAAGAATACATTACAAATGAACCGGTATCATTCGTTGCTTCAATAAAATTAGAGGCTGCCACCACCGGAAGTTGTGAAACCTCACCCAAAGCGCGGATACACAAAGCTGAATAATCCGGATTAGCGGTAATTCCGGTACCGATTGCAGTTGCTCCCATATTCACTTCAAGAAACAGATTCGCATTTGTTTCCAGACGAGCAATTTCCTCTGATAAATTAATTGCGTAGGCATCGAATTCCTGACCAAGAGTCATAGGTACTGCATCCTGCAACTGAGTACGTCCCATTTTTATTACATTGCCGAATTGAACGCCTTTGGCTTTGAATGCCTCGATTAAATAGTTCAATGTACTCACCAACTTACGATTACTCAAAATCAGAGCCAGTTTCACGGCTGTTGGGTATACGTCATTGGTCGATTGTGACATATTCACATCATCATTTGGATGCAAAAATTTATAATCACCTTTCGGCTTACCCAATATTTCTAGCGCCCGGTTAGCGATTACCTCATTAGCATTCATATTTGTTGAAGTACCAGCCCCGCCCTGAACCATATCAACAACAAACTGATCATTGAATTTTCCGGCTCTTACCTCTTTGCAGGCCTCAATAATTGCATCCGCCTTCTCTTTGCTAAGATCACCTAATTCCCGATTAGCCATTGCCGCAGCTTCCTTTACCATGGCTAAGGCCTGAATCAATTCAGTGAAAGAACTTAAGCGCACCCCACTGATTTCAAAATTTTCAAGAGCTCTTAATGTCTGAACTCCAAAATAATACTGATCCGGGATCTCTTTTTCTCCCAGAAAGTCATGCTCTTTACGAGTTTTAACTTGCGAATTGTTTACATTCATATTCATACCTCACAGGCTTTAAAAAAGATATTTATAAGCTTTTTATCCTCTTTTCTATTAACAAGGTTTGAAAAAATAAGTTCAAGAACAAATGTTTACAATTATAAAATAATGATCTGAAAAAGTCATCTGAAATTCGCAACAAAGAATTTTAAAACGACATTTTGCATTTTATCTCCAGAATAAAATATTACCCAGAATAATAAGCACACAATATTTATTTCTTCGGTTCTATCATCAGACCCTTGGGGCTGGTGCATATGAAAATATACAAACACCTCATATTTGTGAAAGAAAACAGGTTCGGCCGATAACCAAAAGAGTCCATCTAAATATATTTAGATGGACTCTTTTGAATATAATCTCCTAAAAGAAAGGTATTTATTCTACATAAAGAACAAGACCTTTCAAATATTCACCTTCTGGATGATAGATATTAATCGGATGATCGGCAGGCTGCGTTACCTGATGGATGATTCGAACCCTTCTTCCCGACTGTGCAGCGGCACTGAATACTGCCAGTCGGAAATTCTCTTTTGAAACCACTTGCGAGCAAGAAAAAGTAAAAAGAATACCTCCTGGTTTTATTTTTTCAAAGGCCTTCGCGTTCAGTTTACGATATCCCTGTAAAGCATTACGTAAAACATTTTTATGTTTCGCAAATGCGGGAGGGTCCAGTATAATCAAGTCATATTGGTCTCCCATCCGATCGAGGTATTTGAAAGCATCTTCGGCAAATGCCTCATGACGACTATCTCCCGGGAAATTAAGCTGTACATTTTTATTCGTTAAATCAATTGCTTTTGCAGAACTATCCACAGAGTGAACCAATCTGGCATTTCCTCTCATGGCATAGAATGAAAAACCACCAGTATAACAGAACATATTGAGTACAGCCCTATTTTTTGAATAATGCTCCAAAAGTGAACGGTTTTCACGTTGATCTACGAAGAAACCGGTTTTTTGACCACGCAACCAATCTACATGAAATTTCAACCCATTTTCAACAGCTATATCGGTTTGATTATCATGACCGATCAAATACCCGTTTTCAGCACCTAAATCGGCCTTATATGGCAACGTAGTTTCAGACTTATAATATACATTTATTATTTCTGCCCCGGCTACCTCAACCAAAGCTTTTGCCAAGTCTTCCCGAACAAAATGCATTCCAGGCGCATGAGCCTGCATAACTGCAGTATGAGCATAGACATCTACGATCAAACCGGGAAGATAATCACCTTCTCCATGTACAAGACGATAGGTATTATTTTGATCTCCGTTTACCAGTCCAAGACTTTTACGTAATTCAAAAGCTACCTGCAAACGTTTCTTCCAAAATTCAAGATCAATCGCTTCTTTTTCGAAAGTAAGGATTCTCACAGCAATACTACCGATCTGATAGTGACCGATAGCTATAAAATTCCCTTTTGCGTCAATCACTTCAACAAGATCACCTTCTTGTGGTTGATTTTCAAATCGTGCAATTGCACCGGAAAAAATCCAGGGATGAAAACGTTTTAAAGAGTCTTCTTTTCCTGGTTTCAATTGTATTTTAGTATAACTCATAATCATTTAAAAAACAGTTTGAACAAGTCATTTCCATTGGCAAAGATCAAAAGGCCAAAAAGGAGAGCCATACCTGCAAGTTGTGCATACTCCATAAATTTCTCGTTTGGTTTTCTTCTGGTTACTACTTCGTAAAGTAAAAATAGAACATGACCACCATCCAAGGCAGGAATCGGAAGTATATTCATGAATCCCAGCATAATTGAAAGAAAAGCTGTTAATTCCCAAAATGATCTCCAATTCCATACTGACGGAAATATATTACCGATGGCAACAAACCCACCTACACTTTGAGCCCCTTCTTTCGTAAAAACATATTTCAATGATCCTACATAACCTCCAAGACGATCAACCCCTTTTGAAATTCCAGCCGGAATCGCTTCGATAAGCGTGTAACGCTTATTTACCAACTCATATAATTGCGCAATACTTTGCATTCCCACTCCGATCTTTCCCTCTTCTGAAATTATCACTGGTAGGGTTTGTAAACTTCCATTACGGTAAAAAACAAAATCAACCGATTCATTTTTATGTTTGTTCAAAACAGATGTAGCCTCCGAGTAGGAAGGAATCGCTTCACCCGCAATAGCAATAACACTATCATTTACCATCAATCCGGCCTTCTCTGCCGGACTATCTTCCAGAATTCCACCAATTACGAAAGGGATCCTTTCTTTTGCAAACCATGTATTTTCCGCAATGATTTGTTGCATCAGCCCCGCAGGCATATCCAGTATAAGCTCAGTCCCATTTCTTAACACCGTCACATTCTTTGCTTCACCGATGCGCTGAATATCCATTGTTTCCATTGGTATTCCGTCAACAGCAAGAATA
>JBOFCW010000328.1:0-3063 GCA_051646395.1 Bacteroidales bacterium | reverse complement strand
GACAGGGTACGAGCGCCGTCGGTGACAGGGTACGAGCATCTTCGGTGGTGAAATGCGAGCATTGGCGGTGGAGCGATCCGAACACCGACGACGATCGGACCTCGCCACTGACGGCGATCGGACCCTGTCACCAACGGTGGTGCAGGCGAATATATAGCGGAGAATTGATTCTGGGATTCCGGAATGGAATTATGGATTAAGTCGATAGTAAATTTACAAAAAAAGAAGAATATTCTCTCAATTTATGAGATTGGTTTATTATTAAGCCGGTCCATCTCTTCAGTTCTGACAAGATTAGGTTGCATATGAATGAACATCTTCATTTTAATTATATTTTATTATCTTCGGACAATATATCTCAAAAGTATTCATCATGGCTTTCGAAAAAATTAATCTTGTCTATTTTAGTGCTACCGGTTCTACCGCGCGTGTCGTTGCAGAGATTGGTAATCAAATTGAAGCTCACGAAAAACAGATTTATAACCTTTTTTCCCAACCGCTTGATTTTATATCATTCGGATCCGACGAACTCACTGTATTTGGTGTACCCGTTTATGCCGGTCGGGTTCCGGAATCGGCTCGCAAGGCGATTGAGAAAATAAAAGGAGAGAGTACGCCGGCAATAGTCGTGTGTATTTATGGAAACAGAGATTTTGATGATGCATTGCTTGAATTGAAAGACATCGTTGAGCAAAATGGATTCCATGTCATTTCCGCAGCTGCTTTTATCGCTCAACATTCTATTTTTCCGGCTATTGGATTAGGTCGTCCGGATAAACAAGATTTATTGAAATTATCGGATTTTTGTAAAGAAACCATGCGTTTGTATCCAACAAAAATTTCTGAAAAATCGATTCAGATCAGAGGCAACTTTCCTTATAGGCCTATAAAACCGATTCCTCTCAGACCAATTACCGATTCGAATTGTAATTCATGTGGATTATGTGTTTCGGAATGTCCTACCGGTGCACTTGCGAAGAAAAAGGAGAGAGAGCCGGATAAAGAAAAATGCATTTCTTGTGCACATTGCATAACCGTTTGTCCGAAGAAGGCCAAACGATTCGGAGGTCTCTTATATTGGCTCGTATCCCGACGTTTTATTCGTAAATTTGCTGAACGAAAAGAACCCTATATGGTGTTTCGGACCCTTGATTAATAATGATAGAAGAGCTACTTGAAAATTGAACTACGATAAATTCGCACTTCCCGTTTCGGAGGTGATCCCGCAAATTAAGAGTTATTTTAAAACCGAGAATACGTTGATTGTTACCGCTCCTCCCGGAGCCGGTAAGAGTACCTTGTTGCCGTTGAGCCTGATGGATGAAAATTGGTTGGAGGGCCGGAAAATACTGATACTGGAGCCACGCCGTCTGGCGGCAAAATCGATTGCGACCCGGATGAGTTGCATGATTGAAGAAGCCGTTGGCGAGCGTATCGGATACCGGATCAGACATGAAAAGAAAATTTCCAAAAACACTCGAATCGAAGTCGTAACGGAGGGAATGCTAATCCGGATGCTGCAAAAGGACAATATGTTTGATGGGATCGGGATGGTTATTTTCGACGAATTTCATGAGAGAAACCTTTTTTCAGATATTTCCTTGGCTTTATGTCGGGAAGTGCAGGATGTATTGCGACCCGATTTGCGGATTCTGATGATGTCGGCTACACTGGATTTATCGGCATTATCACGTTTGTTGAAATGTCCGGTTATCGAAAGCCGGGGACGTATGTTTCCGGTAGACATCCGATATTCGGATTTTTCTGATGATGCGGAACTTGTATTGCAGGTAATATCTACAGTCTCACAGGCTCTTAAGAACGAATACGGAGACATATTGGTATTTCTACCCGGAGAAGGCGAAATAAAAAAATGCGAAGAACAACTTTTTCGAATTTGTTCTGATGAGATCGTTATATGTCCCTTGTATGGTCAGCTGCCTTTTGATAAACAACAAAAAGCAATAGTACCAGACGAACAAGGACGAAGGAAAATTGTATTGGCTACCTCAATTGCGGAAACGTCTTTAACGATTCAGGGTATTCGTATTGTGGTAGATTCCGGTCGTTATCGTAGTATGCAGTTTAATCCCGCTACTGAAATGAGTCGTCTTCAAACGATGTCTGTATCGAAAGATATGGCAGACCAAAGAGCCGGAAGGGCAGGACGTACGCAAGAAGGTATTTGTTACCGCCTCTGGACAAAGGCAACACATGAACGATTGCTGGATCATCGAACAGCAGAGATACTTCAATCGGATTTGACTCCTCTTATGCTCGATATGGCCATGTGGGGCGTGACGGATATAAAATCCCTGACATGGCTGACCTTGCCACCGACCTATGCTCTCGACCGGGCACGAAAACTACTCGAAGATCTTGGTGCTCTCGAACAAGGAAAGATAACCCCTTATGGTAAAAAAATGCACGCATTGGCGTGTCACCCGCGTCTGGCGCATATGCTTCTGAGTGCGGAACATATCGGACAGGTTTCTTTAGCAGCCGATATCGCTGCACTATTGGAAGAGCGCGATCCGATGTCATATGAAGAAGCGGGTGCTGATATCTGTTTGCGTTTGCAGAAAATGCGGGAATATCGAAAAAGTCGTCCGGCTTATTCTCCTTTATGGCAGCGTATTTTAAAATCGGCACAAGCGTTTTGTTCTCTATTAAAAATAGCACCAGAAAGTGAATGGATTGATAACGCCACAGTGGGTTTTTTGCTATCGCGGGCATTCCCGGAACGAATAGCCAAGGCTATCGGGAGAGGTGTCTTTCAGTTATCAAATGGTCAGAGGGCTCGTTTATCCGAATCGGATGATTTGGCTCATGAAGAATGGCTGAGTATAGCTCATTTGGATGACCGTTCCGGTATGGGGCAAATATTCTTAGCCGCATCAGTTCGTTACGAAGATTTGTATTCTGATGCAAAAGAGGATGATGTGGTTTGTTGGGAAACGAGAAATGGGGGATTGATTGCGCGTCGTGAATGGAAAATAGGACAAATCCTTTTAAGAAGTATTCCGTTGCAACAGGTGCCGGATGCTCAGATTGCAGATGTTC
>JBOFCW010000326.1:0-2310 GCA_051646395.1 Bacteroidales bacterium | reverse complement strand
AGTTCGAGAATATCAGTCGCCTCATCTAATATCCTATTAACAGTCTTGCTTTTAGTTTTGATTGAAAAATCTTTATATTTAACTTTTAACGTAAGTGTTTTTGACTTGAAGTTATTGCGTTCGATCCGTTTCATCAAATCAGGCAGTAGCAGATTGATTTCCTGGCGCATCTCACTTTTTAAATAAAGATCCTCCTCAAACGTGTTTTCACAACCGACCGATTTGCGTATATACGTGTTTTCGACTAACCGATGGTCAATTCCCCGGGAGAACTGATAATATGTCAGACCCTGCTTCCCGAAATGATGAGTCAGAAAATGGATCTCACAGGCACGCAGCTCCTTGCCGTTTGTGATGCCCAACCGCTTCATTTTCTCCGCAGTAACCTTGCCTACACCCCAAAAAGCTTCGATAGGCAGATCTAATAAGAATTTATCGATAGCGTCCGGATGGATAATACACAACCCATCAGGTTTACGATAATCAGAGGCCAGTTTAGCCAGAAATTTATTGTAGGAGACACCGGCCGAAGCGGTTAAGTCTAACTCATCTTTGATTCGTTGTTTAATCTCCGATGCAATATGCATGGCTAAAGCAACATTTTTTTTATTGACTGTCACGTCAAGAAAAGCCTCATCATAGGAAAGAGGTTCTATAAGCTCCGTGTAATCCGAAAAGATTTCATGAATCTGTCTGGATACTTCGCGGTAAACATGCATCCTTGGATTTACAAAAATGGCATGCGGACATAAGGATTTAGCTTTTAATCCGGACATAGCTGAACGAATCCCATATTTCCTGGCTTCATAGCTTGCAGCCGCAACTACACCACGTGCCTCGGATGAGCCAACAACGACAGGCCTCCCTTTAAGTTCCGGGAAATCTCTCTGCTCAACCGACGCATAAAAAGCATCCATATCTATATGTATAATTTTTCGTAGCTCCATTATCTGCAAAGCTATAAATTAATTGATAATCCTGAGCCTGAAGTTTTTTGAAATAGAGTGAAAAAATGAGTCCGTATCTGAATCTTTTTAGATTATAAATTGTTTCTGTTTTAGTATAAGATCATAGATAAATCAATAATTAATCAACTATGAAAGATTTTGCAGCGATCAGACGCGAGTATGTTAAAGGTAAATTGGAGAGAAAAGATCTGGACCTGAATCCAATGATTCAATTTAAAAGATGGATGGATGAGGCTATTGCAGCCGGCGAACCGGAGCCAACCGCAATGAATTTAGCAACAGTGGATAGTCATAAAATACCGCACGTAAGAACAGTTCTTCTCAAAGATATAACAGACGAAGGTTTGGTCTTTTTCACGAATTATCAAAGCAACAAAGGCCGGCAAATGGATCAGAATCAATTTGTCGCTGTTAATTTCTTCTGGCCTGTGCTCGAAAGACAAGTGCGTATTGTCGGAAAAGTAAAGAAAACATCCGCAGAAGTGAGTGATATGTATTTTAATATACGACCCGAAAATAGCAGGATAGGGGCATGGGCTTCGCCTCAAAGTCGTGTTGTCGATGATAAATGGGTCGAAATGCAATATGAAATGTATAGTGTTATGGAGCAGGAGAAAGAGCTCGTAAGACCCGCTCATTGGGGTGGATATATTATTCAGCCTTTTGAATTTGAATTCTGGCAGGGCAGACCGAATCGCTTACATGATCGATTCGTTTATTTCCGTGACGCTGATAGAAATTGGAGCATTGACCGTTTAGCACCCTGATTCAGATTCAATTGATAATTATCAATTGTCAGTAATATATATCGTCTTAGATATATAACCAACCCAACAAAACATTTGTTGCATTATTTTGCTGTAACAGATAATGAAGAATAGGGCGAATGGTTGTTTCCTACTGAAATTTATCTTTATATAGCTAAGGAAAGCCGATGAAATTAGGGAATAAAGGACTGAATGCTTTCGGTCGTATTTTCCGCAAACACGGTTTTGTTTCAAAGAGATTAAAGGCGGGAATCCTTTACTTAGTAAAGAAGAAGTAGAGTCTCTCCTATACTTTGATTTTCAATCGACACTATCAGCACTATCGACACCTGAGTGTGTAAGTGTCTTATAAATAGCTGTCTATTGGCTGTATTCTGGTGTCGATTGGGTGCTGATTGGTGCTGATTGGTGCTGATTGGGTGTCGATTCAAAAGGTGAATCGACACCCTTTATGTATTGATATATAGATGCTTACAGTGTTGGTGTCGATAGTGTCGATTCAAATCGCAAAACTCCGGGAGAGGAGTGTTTTGTTTGAGTCTGAAATCAGGGAAATGATCAAATAATATACGTAT
>JBOFCW010000309.1:0-12713 GCA_051646395.1 Bacteroidales bacterium | reverse complement strand
GACTTTCACAAATCGTTGTGCCTGAGAAGGCAATTGTTCAAATCGGATCTGTTTACTATCCTCTGCTTTAGTTGCTATGGAGATCAGAAAGAGCGCCATGAGCAGAAACATCATTCTTTTTATCATTTAATTTTTCGTTTTGTTTATGTCATAAAATTGAAAACAAAAACTGAATTCTATCTGAATTCAACGCACGGATGAATTTATTTTTTTTAAATCCGGTATTTCAACAAAGAAACCATGCATACGATCATGAAATTTGTAGAAGCAATGCAGTTCATACAGCTTGCAAATCGAATCAAGAATAGCCAATCCGAGTCCGTTGGCTCCTTCTTTCTTTCTTCCATGCTGAAAACGTTCAAACAATCTTTGTTGATCCAGAGCTTCCGGTTGGCCCGTATTTAAGACCTGCATACCCATTGTATTCAATTCAATAAAAATTTTGCCGTTCTCCCGGTTATGTACGAAAGCATTCTTTAATAAATTCGTAACCAATACGGACGCGAGTGCTTCACTCATCGTTAACTGAAAAACGCCATTGATTTGAAAATCGACCTGAATATCCAGATACCCGTAGATATCCTGTAAATCCGAAAGTCTGGATCGGACCAGATCGTTGATATTTATCAAAGTGACATCTTTAAACTCACCATTTTCAATCTTACTCAGAAGCAATAATGATTTATTCAAACGCGTTATGCCACTAAGCGTATCAATCACTTTCCCGATCTCCCCGATCTGATTTTCGTTTAATGATTCATTTTCGATTAGTAACTCCAGTCTGTTTCTGCAAATTGCCAATGGAGTTTGTATTTCATGCGAAGCATTTCCTATGAATTGTTTCTGCTGATTAAAGATCTCCTCACTCCGGTTCGCATTACGCATGGCTGCCTCATTAAGCTTTTTAAATTCCAGGATATTCGTGGTATTTTGCAACGGTTTATTTTTACCACCGATCTGATAATGATCCAACCATTTCAACAACGTATATAATGGGTTCATAATTCTGCGAAAAACACCGATGTTTAATCCAACGACCACGATAATAAGTCCGATCCACAACACCAGAATCCATTCCAGAATCGCCTGTTGTAAATCTTCTTTTTCTATTGTGGGACTTATAACAACCAACTCAAAGTCTTTACCTGCTTTATCCTTAAAAAAAGTCTTAAGTACCCTGGCCGGTTCAGTCTCTCTTTTTTCACGGATATAAATCAAGGAATCCTGGTACCGGTTATGGATGTTTTTTACAATATACTCCTGATTTACTTCGCGTATATAGTATTCATTGTTTGTCCCGTTACTATGCCGTGGCATTTCCATACCGGCGAGTGTTCGTGTAATAACCAGCTCAGAAAAACCCTCAAGCGCATCATCAACTTCATCATTCACCTCACGCATGACGGCAACGTAAAAAAACACCGCCCAAACAGACATAACCAAAAATACGATTACGGAAACATTAAGCGCAATTCTATTTAATAGTCTCATTTCTGAATCTTATTATTCCGAAAATTTATATCCAAAACCATAAACGGCTTTTATTTGAGGAGTAGCCCCCATATCCTTAAGCTTCTTTCTCAAATTCTTTACCTGGGCGTATATAAAGTCGAAATTATCGACCTGGTCGATATGATCCCCCCATACCGATTCGGCCAATGTTTGTTTATTAATAACTCTTTCCGGCCGATTCATCAGATAAAAAAGAATATCGTATTCCTTACGGGTTAGCTCCAGAGGAATTTCGTCAATAAATACCTGAAATTTTTCAGGTTTGAGCTTTATGTTGCCATAAACAATTTCCGGATCTCCGTTGGGCCGGTTTCGCCGGATGACACTGCGGATGCGCGCGGATAATTCAGCCAAATGAAACGGCTTCGGCAGATAGTCATCCGCACCCAATTCTAAGCCGGTCACTTTATCTTCTAACGAATCTTTTGCCGAAATAATGATTACATTTTCACTTTTATGATTTGATTTCAAATCATGTAGCAAATCCAGACCACTGCCATCGGGAAGCATGATATCCAATAAAATACAATCATAATCGTAATCAGAAATCTTCAGCAAAGCGCTTTTCTTATCAGGCGCAGTTTCAACGACATATCGTTCTTTTTCAAGATAACATTGTATTATTTCCCGTAATTCAGGTTCATCTTCAATAATAAGTATCTTCATTTGTATATAATTTGATTTTCGACACGAAGGTATCTATGAAATGGATACGAATAAACTTCTGATTTCTGAAATATTTCTGAAATCAAAATACCGGTACTCTCATAGCCTCCGGAATATTTCATGACCTGATTTTATTTTCAAATCCGATTGGATCTCTAATTTAGTATATTTGTTGTAAAATTAAAACTTTGTATGAAAAGACACTACTCAACATCAATCCTTTCCATCTGCTTAATTGCTAAGATCTGGCCGGCTTTTGCTGAGATCCCTCCCGGATATTATCATTTTGCAACCAACAAGAAAAATGAAGCGTTAAAATCGGCACTCCATGAAATAACATCCAAAGCAAAAATGCTAAATTATGGATCAGGAGAAGGAAAAACCTGGCATGGATTTTACACAACAGATTATTGGAAGGATGAAATCGTATTTGATCGTTATTCTGCCGAAGTCCGAAAATTCAATCAGTTCGAAGGCGTAGATGGCATGCATATCGAACATAGTTTTCCTAAAAGCTGGTGGGGAGGTTATGAAACAAATGCCTATAAAGACCTATTCCACCTCTACCCGTCGGATGGCCTGACTAATACCACCAAAGGGAATCTACCGTTGGGAGAAGTCATTATGCCGGCAAGCTTTGACAACGGCGTGAGCAAAATCGGCATAAACAGTTTTAGCAATGCATTGCCGACGAGTTGTTTTGAGCCAGCAGATGAATACAAAGGGGATTTTGCACGTTCATACCTCTATATCGTAACTGCCTATGAAGATTATGCCGAATGGTGGAACTCTCCCATGCTCGACAACAACACTTACCCGGTATGGAAATCGTGGGCAATCGATCTGCTTCTGAAATGGCACCGGAATGATCCGGTAAGCGAAACAGAAATGAAACGACAAGAGGCTGTATTCAATATCCAGGGAAACAGAAATCCCTATATCGATTACCCGGAACTTGCCGAATATATCTGGGGCGAAAAGAAGACCGAATCGTTTTTATTTCCTTCCGAAACAAAACCGTACATGATCACACCGAACCGATGGAGTCAGATCGATCTGGGTGTTTTAATGCTGAATGATAATAAAACTCAAAATCTGGAAATTGCAAGTAAAAACCTTGAATCTGACTTAAATATCTTTCTAAAGAATGGAACTGTCGGGTTCAGTCTTTCAACCCATAAGATTGCTGCACTCGAAGCTAACACCGGAACACAAATTGCAGTAACATTTGATGCATCTATTTCCGGTTATAGCTACGATACGATTTGCATCGGTTCTTCTGAAATCACTCCGAATCTTTATATTCCGGTAAAAGCTCTTATTACGCCGGAATTCATCTTAACCGGAGTTTCTCAAAACCGTGCCACTCAGGCAACCTTTAACTGGATGAGTGTCCCTGAAGCAACAGGATATCAGATTGATATTTATCAGGGAGATTTAACTGCCGGAAATCTGATTTTATCCGAATATATCGAAGGTAGTGGCAACAACAAAGCCATTGAATTATACAATGGCACAAGCCGGACTATTGACTTATCTCAATACAGTATACGCAAGCAGAGCAATGGCAACGGTTCTTTTAGCTTTGAATACATGCTTTCAGGAACACTGAACAGTGGAAAAACCTATTTTTTATGTCACCCGAATGCGAATGAATCATTGAAGGCGATTGCTGATCTCATCGTGTTACCAGATGGAGGTCCTTTGAATTTCAACGGAAATGATGCGGTAGCATTATACCACAATGGCATTATGATCGATCTTATCGGGGAGAAGGACAACCCGGTCATGTGGGGAGATAATCGCACTTTGATTCGAAAAAAAGAAGTGACGCATCCATCCGTTTCTTTTGAATTGACTAATTGGAATCGACACGCGGCAGATTATACTGAAAATGCAGGCATACACAACATGCAGCTATCTGAAACTTCTGATTATCTATGCCGTAATATGAATGTGGGAGAAACAACCTCATTTACTTATACTGATATGAGTCCGGATCAGCAATACACCTATTGTGTCAGAGCTCAGCTCCGTAATGGTAGTATATTGACGGCAAACAGTACAATGCAAGCAAAAACCACAATTCTTGAAACGCCGGAAATACTGGCACCTTCGGACATTACCGCCAGCTCATTTACCGCCAACTGGGAGGTCGTCCCTGAAGCCTCTCATTACTTACTGGATTTGTTTACTCTTTCCGGCAAAGGGACATTCTCTGAAGAGGAAAATTTCGACACCTTCAAAAAAGGTGCAAAACTGCCGGATGGATGGTCTGGCAATCCATCTGACGCTTATACTTCGGAAGCAAGTTCCGGGAAAAACCCAAATTCACTAAAACTGAATGCAAACGAGTGGATTAAAACCCCCGACTACCCGTCTTGTGTATCGGAAATCAAATTCATGTATCGCTTTCCATCGAATGGAGGCAGTTCTTATTTCACGATAGAGGGACTCAACGGCGGCGATTGGTTAAATATTGATACGGTATTTTATCAAAACTCGAACAAGATGTTCCCGATTTATAAACCGGAACCAAAATATAAAAGCATCCGTATCAGGTATGCAAACCGGGCATCTACCTCTTTACTGGCTATCGACGATATAATTGTGTCTTATGGATCATACGATACTACTTATATCGCCAAAGGGGTACCCGCTTATGAAAACACCTATTCATTTACAGAATTGAACGAAAAAACAACCTATTACTACTGGGTATCCTCGACAGTAAAAAACTATATTTCAGCGCCTTCAGCAACTATGCAGGCACAAACAGCCAGTACGGTTTCTACCGCTACAAGCAAAGAAGACGATATGATTATCGAAAACGGCACTGACGGACTAGTTATAAGGGGAATTGATGAACATACAAAAATCTGTATATATAATACGAATGGAATTCTTTTGAAGGACATCCACTCATTCGGAAATTCAGCTGAAATCCCATTCGTATTAAAAGGAATTTTCATATTACAGATCCAAAACAATAAACATTATAAATTACTGCGTTTAAGCCGTTAAGATAGTTATTCATCTATTTTATTTTTGATTCTATTCTCAATCATATGTAATAAATATTCCTAACCAGCGGGATTTGTCTCATAACGACAAATCCCGTTATTTATGTGAATATTACTCAAACTGCGATGCAGACTGATTTTTATGCGCTAATTTTGTGTTCTAAAATTTCATCATAATGAATATTCTCTGGCTTGATCTGAATTCATCCTATTCCCATTCTTCTTTGGCCCTTCCCGCCATTCATGCACAATGTAAAGACAACTCAAATTTCAAATGGGATGTGGTTCGCACAACAATCAATATACCTGTTACAACGATTGTCCAGGATATTTTAAAAAAGAATCCTCAAATTATTTGTGCCACAGCATGGCTTTTCACTCATGAGCATCTGTTGGCCATTTTATCTCGTGTAAAGGTACTTTTACCAGAATGCATCATCGCATTGGGAGGACCTGAATTTCTGGGAAACAACGAAGATTATTTGCGTCAATACCGTTTTATAGACCTTGTTTTTCGTGGTGAGGGAGAAGAGAGTGTTCCGTTTTGGGTGGAGAAAATACAAAACATTAACGAATGGAATTCCATTGCCGGACTATGTTATTTGGATCAGGATTCTTACTATCTGGATGGCGGAAATGCGAAAGTGAAAAACTTCGCAGAACTGGAAGCCCCTGAATCAAGCGAATTCTTTTGTTGCGACAGAGCTTTCGTTCAATTTGAAACAGCAAGGGGTTGTTTCAATACGTGTGCATTTTGTGTCAGCGGCGCCGACAAGCCCGTAAGGTTTCTTTCCATGGAAAGCGTAAGAAGCAGACTCGAAGAATATTACAAAATGGGAATCACGAGTATTCGCATGTTAGACCGCACATTCAACGGACAGAGTAAACGGGCACTGGAAATGCTTGATCTCTTTTGCGAATACGAGGGAAAACTTACTTTTCATCTCGAAGTGCATCCAGCGATGTTGAGTAGCGAAATACGAGAAAGATTAAGACAAATGCCCCATGGGATTTTACATCTGGAAGCGGGAATTCAAAGTCTCAGACAAGATGTACTGACAAAAAGCCAACGGCTGGGCTCTTTAGAGGACTCGTTAGACGGACTTAAGTTTCTTTGCTCCCTGGATAACATGGAGACTCATGCCGATCTTATTGCCGGACTACCCGGCTATACTTATGCGATGATGCTTGAAGATGTTCACACATTGGCATCCTTTGATGCTGGTGAAATTCAACTGGAGTTACTAAAACTATTGCCAGGCACGAAGATGCGCAATCATTCGGGCGAAATGGGAATTTCATATGCCCCTTTTCCACCATATGAAGTACTCCGTTCTGACAGCATGGACATGGAGGATTTATTACAAGCGCGCCTGTTATCACGATTACTCGACATGTATTATAATGAATCCCCATGGCAGAAACCGCTAAAAAAACTTATGAGATTCGATTCTGATTTCCTCGAGCGTTTCCTATTATATCTTTCCGAAAAGGAGCTCTTGCTTCAACCTCTGAGTCTGGAACGAAGAGGCTTGCTTTTATTCGGATTTTGCAAAGATTTTTATTCTGAATATTTATCGGATATTTCTTATGCCTGGATTGAAGCCGGTTTACCATTGGGAAAAGAACCTGCTCAAAACCTCAAATCGGTATATGAACTACCGCCTTTAGAAATGACACTCTGGGGTATGACAACAGATGAAACACGCTATTATCGCATCAACGATCGTATTTACGGCTTCGACAGAGCCAAATTAAGGCAAAAGCCTATCTTTTGTGCAACCATCAAAGGATAGTTAGCCATACGCACTATATATTTACAAAAAAAGCAAGTCATCGGTTATTCGAAATAAGAAACCGATGACTTGCTTTTGTTTTACTGTAAAAATCGTATTGTATCTCAAAGACTCGTTTGCTCTTTAATCTCAACATTCGCCGGAACCTCGAAAATAGATTGATCCAGCTTTGGATTTTCCTCAAATGAAATAAACTCTTGTTCCATTACGATGCCGTTGTTTACCGTTTTATACTGGAGCGGCACACCTTTGTAAACCCAGTTGGTAACTTCCTGCTCTCTGCCATTATCATTGATGGTGTATTTGTATAAATCGCATGAGTAATTCTTTAATTTCACTCTTCCCAGATAGCGAACATTAAACGCTTTTTCGGTAATATCATCCAACTCGAGCCAATTGATACGTGGTCTGACGCGCGGATAACGAATCCCCTTACCTACTTCGGTTTTAACCATCGTCATAAAACGATCGCCATAAAATGTCTTTGTCGTCAAAGCATGTTCATCCAAACCCATCACAGATTCAATAACCACCTGATTACCGAACTCATCAAAAACCTCCTTTTGCTGAAGAACGACCCCTCCGGCATTCACCTTTGAAACGATTACCCCCGATTTGATTTCATACCACGGTTTTTGAGCATGTAGCGCAAGCATAAAAACGAAAAAGGATACTGATAAAAAAATCCGTTTGTCCATAGCTGATTATTTTTAGCTATAAACAAACGGATTGTTTATTTTGTTTTGAAAAATTACAATTTATTCAACTGCACTATCTTTCATCTGATACATATCTAAATATTCCTCATTTTCTGGATCTTTTTCTGTATAAATCGTAATCGGCAACAGATCAAATCCGGAAAGGGCCTGATTCAGACGTTCACCAAATGCAGGCACATTGCGGGTAATAAAAACAAGCGTACGCTCATTGTCACCGGTATAAATACCCGTTAAAATAGCCAGCTTATCTTTTTCCATTGCTTTTTGTAAAGCAGCCTGAACCTCTTCCATCAATTTTGCCGTTTGGTCATCAGGCATACCCTTCCCGTCACCCTCATATTTCCAATAAATCTCAGCACGCTCTTTGAACTTACCGGATTTAATAAAATCCATAATATGGTCACGTCCGTTAATAAATACCATTTTCCCATTTTCGGCTTCCGATAAAGCGGTAAACCAGATATCAGATAATTTCATATAATATGTCGATAAATTAATTTCTTAAAACCTGCTCTTCCGATTAGAAACGGAAACGAACTTTAAACGCTACATCATCCCATGAATTGTGCGTTGTAAAGTTGATTGCCGGCTCATATCCGAATGCAAAAGAAACGGGTGCTCCCGAAAAATCATACTGAAGACCGATTGTAGGAACCAGACCGAAAGCAAAATCACCATCATAATGTTTGCTGATATGATATCCACCCATGTGAATACCACCACCCATATACATACTCAATGCATCCACAAGCGACACGTGATATTCATACATAAATTTGAATGACGGTCCATCATGTTTGATATTGTAACCTGCGATTCCTTCGAATGCATGTACTTTATTCATTGAATATTTGATAGAAAGCCCCATTGTCGGACCCAGGTTCGCTCCAAGCTGCAAATTATTCTGAGCTTTCGCGATTCCAAAAGAAGCAGCTACGAAAGCCGCTGAAATAAATAATTTTTTCATCTGCTAATTGATTAAATGTCTGTCTTTATTTTTTGTAATTAAGAAGATTCCTTATTAAAATTTTCGTGTTTTAACACAAAAGAACCGCAAAACTACGACAGTGTTTCAATATATCAAAAAAGCAGATGAAGAATTAAGAATATTTCAATCCCTTCGGCCTCCGAAAATATTCAATAGTAACAAAAACAGATTGATAAAATCAAGATATAACGAAAGAGCTCCGACAATGGATAATTTTTTTTCAGTCTGAATATCCAACCCCGCCTGCCCGATTTGTTTGATCTTTTGCGTATCATAGGCTATCAAACCAACAAAAACTATAATCCCGGCAATGGTTATGACCCAGTTTAACGTTGCGCTTTTCAAGAAAATATTCACTACTGCAGCGATAATCACCCCTATCAATACCATAAAAAGCAAATTCCCTACTTTCGTAAGATCCGTTTTGGTTACGAATCCATAAACGCTCATGATTGCGAAAGTACCTGCCGTTATGAAGAAAGTAGTTGCAATACTGGTGGATGTATAAACCAGAAAGATAAATGACATTGTAAAGCCATTCAAAACCGAATAGAGTAAAAAAAGAAAAGTGGCCGTCCCCGAAGAGATTCGCCGGATTGCCCCGGAAATGGAGAATACCAGGATCAATTCACCGATAAGAAGTCCCCAAAACAAGAAGCGATTTCCAAAGATCGCCTGGCTAATCGCCGGTGTCGAAGCAACCCAAAGCGCCGTCAATCCGGTCAATCCGAGAGCCAGTGCCATCCAACCGTAAACCTTGGCGATAAATGTATTCTGAAAAACATCGGTCTGCGACCCAGTGCGTGACATATTGTTTGTTCCCATAGTAAATAATCAAATAAACATTATTTTGTTACCATTTTTCACCTTTCCCCCTCATTGGCATTCCATCAACCCAGTGAATGGAAGCATGAGTACCATCGCAAAACGGTTTATTCGATGATTGACCACAACGACACAAGGTCACACGATTACGAATTTCATAACTTTTACCGTCAGCGCTTTCTATACGGATTCCACCCTTCACCCATATCGGACCACTTACTTTGATCTGCGGATCCTGAATCAAACCAATTGAAGGTTCAAATTCCGGTTCGAATGCCTTTCCCGTTTTTTTATCCCAACCAATCAAACGACCCGACGGGCAATGACCGGCATCATGGAAAAACACATTGCGCGCATCATCCGTTGTCGCTTCTCCCACAATATTCCATACTCTTCCGCACGCGTCACAAAAACGGGCATAAGCACACAACTTTTCATTATCAGATAATTTTACCAAAGGACCATCAAACCACTCACTTCCTTCCAGTATCGGTTCAAAAGTTGCCGTTTCTTTCGGATCCCAGTCTGCTGTTTTATGCGATCCATCACAAAAAGGTTTATGATTGGAAGCTCCGCAACGACACAAATGACATTCTCCGGGGGATGTTGTGACGTGTTCTCCTTTCTGATATACCCAGGAGTTGCCATCCTCATCCGGCACGATGATTTCCTGATCAACAGGAGGATTCCCATAAACCAGGTAGGGTCCGTCCGCGGTTATTTTAATGTAAAAAGTATCCGGAGCAGCTTTAGAACCGGTATCCTGTGCATTCATTTTTTTCTTATCCATAGTCGTATAACTTTAGTTTACGTTATAACAACAATAAAAAATGATAGTTCAGAGCAATAAAGCCAGATCTCCTCTCCCTTCTTTACATATACGCGGTTATCTAAATATGAATAGTCAAACCATCATAAGCCAAATTAAGTCCCTCTCCTAAAGAAAGGTCCACTTCTCGGTGCAAACCCATCTGATGGCTCATATGCGTAAAATAAGTTTGAGGGACGCCGAGCTGTCTGCTCAAAGCAACAGCTTCTTCAAGGGATAAATGCGACAGATAAGGAGTTTTACGTAAAGCATCCATAATCACGACTTTCACACCTTCGAGCTTGGATTTTTCCGCATCCGGCAAGATAGTAAAATCAGTCAGATAAGCCATATCTCCGATCCGGTATCCAAGAACCGGCAATTTATAATGAAAAAGACGAATGGGCACGATTTCCGTTTCTCCAATCCGAAAAGGATGGCGGTGAATCGTTACCAGATCTATATCCGGAATACCCGGATATTTATGATCCTGAAACATATAACTATATTTTTCACGCAAACCCTCTGCCACCCTGCGCTCTGCAAAAACACGAAAGGGACGATGCTTACAAAAAGGACGCAAATCATCAATTCCTCCCACATGGTCATAATGCATGTGAGTCAAAAGCAGCGCATCCGGATAGGATGAGGGCAAACGCAACATCTGCGTCCGGAAATCCGGCCCGCAATCAATCAGAATCCGGTCATCTCCATTCTCGACTAATATGGATGCTCTTAATCTTTTGTCACGAGGATCAACTGACTGGCACACAGCACAACAACATCCGATTTCAGGCACTCCTGTAGATGTGCCACTTCCCAATATAGTTATATGCATAAAAATTCAAATATAATTGACCTCCGGATGTATGTCGATCCCGAAGGTGGTTCTCACAGATTCACAGATCGACTCGGCCAGACGGATTACCTCAGACGCTGTCGCTTGGTTCTTATTAATCAACACCAGACACTGTTTATCATGTACAGCTGCTCCTCCGACCATCTTACCTTTCCAACCACACTGATCGATAAGCCAGGCAGCAGGTACTTTAACCCGGTTGTCATCGACAGGATAATGAGGCATTCCGGGATATCGTTGCAACAACCGGTCATAGTGATCACGTCCGATTACAGGGTTCATAAAAAAGCTTCCGGCATTTCCGGCAACCTCCGGATCAGGCAGTTTGTTTTTCCGTATATTGATTACGGCCCGACGAACCCGTTCGGGTGAAAGATTCTCTACAGAACCCAGTTCTTCCCGTAAATTCCCATAATCCAGTCTGTATTCGGGTTTTTTATCCAAACGATATAAAACGGACGTTACGATAAATTTGCCCTTCAGCTCTTTTTTAAAGACACTCGCCCTATAACCATACAGGCATTCAGCTTGTAAAAAAATACGTTTCTGTCCGTTTTCGACACGAACCGTTTCAACCTCTTCTATGATGTCGCTTACTTCCACTCCGTATGCGCCGATATTCTGAACAGCCGAGGCTCCCACCTCACCCGGTATATAAGAAAGATTCTCACATCCTCCCAATCCGTTTTCTACGGCATAAGCGCAAAAATCATCCCACACTACTCCCGAACCCACACGTAACCATACATGTTTATCGTCTTCCTTTTCACGCTTGACGAAGCAAATGCGCGAATGCAAAATCACTCCGGGATAATCTCCGGTAAACAGGAGATTGCTTCCGGCCCCCACCGCAAGCCATTTATTTTCTCTGATTAACTCGGAATTAAGCAGAGCGATCAGTTCTTCTACCGAATCATATTCAACAAACCATCTGGCTCTGACATCCATATGGAATGTATTGCGTTCCCTTAACGGGTAATCCCCTTCTATTAGCATAAAGACTTTTTTCTTGAAATGAACATATAAACAAATATAATCTTTTATTCACAAAGCTGATGCAACCAAAAATTTAAATGGCGCTTCCGAATTTGAATCAGAAACGCCATTTACACAAATATATCAATCAATCAAAACCTTACGTACAAATCCTTTTCCTTTTATTATATAACATCCGGCAGGCATTTTTTTTGCGACTTCCGATTCAGGATAGCATCCCCGGAAGATACCATCAAGCGTATAAACTCTTACCTCGCCCGACTCTTCTTGAATCCCGACAATAGCCGTTTCCGCCTGATCATTAAACTTCATCACGGGCAAAACAGCGAATGAAACCGCTTCGTCTTCACTTTTGTACCATTGCGTCTCGCCGGTCGGCTTCCATTGCTCATCGAGTAAGGCCAGGTTATGGTAAGCCGTACATTTATCACCCTGTTTGCGGCGTACAGCCGCTACAGCAATATCATCCACCTTCGTTCCGTCATCCTGATTCGGAATACCTCCAAATGTGATAAAGAATG
>JBOFCW010000297.1:0-6335 GCA_051646395.1 Bacteroidales bacterium | reverse complement strand
GCCGCAATTTGTGGCGAAACGGTAAAGTCGTCGTAGATATCGTAGTTTGATACACGCTCCATCGCCTGGATGTTTTCCGTTGACTTGAAGTTTACCGGGCTGACCTTGCTCTCGTTGAGATTTTCAAGCTCGCGGCGGCTGATCACTTCTTTTGCGGCATTCAACGCAGTCGCATAATCTTTGCGGTAAAGAGCTACGCGCGCTTTGAAAGCATAAGCGGCATCTTTTGAGAAGCGATAGTTATAACCGGCTTCATAACGATCGGTACTTAATCTGGCCATGCCTTCTTCAATATCGCTGAGGATCTGTGTGTACACCTCTTCAACCGGCGAAGGAATGTAGTTCTGCTCGATGTCGATCAAAATGCTCACAGGAATACCGCGATCGGTAGCTGCCGTAGCTGCATTATACGGCTTTGAAAAGTGGTTCAGCAGTTCGAAATGCATGAATGCACGCAGCAGATAAGCTTCCCCGATCAGCTGATTACGATCTTCACTTCCATCTTCCTTTGCATTCGGAGCTTCGATGATTACGCTGTTTGCGTAGAAAATAGTCTGATAGAAAGTCGACCACGGGTAAGGAGTGGTTTGCGGCGACGGATTATTGTCATTCCAGTTTGCGATGTCCTGTAATGAGCCTGCAGTCCAGGCACCGTCGCTCATATTCAACTCGTCAGAGCGAACTGTGAGCAGATATTTTTTATCCGGCACCGTACGGTAGCCCGATGTCAGCAAAGCACGGTAATCCGAAACGTTTTCCGGGATTACATCTCCTACAGGAGTGATGTCGAGGTAGTCGCAAGAAGCAAAGCTCAACATCAGCGCCGGAATAAGTGCAAATATTTTTTTCATTTTTATATAATTCTATTTTTAACACTAAAGCCAAATGCGCCATTTTTATATCTTTTGCCGGGTATTCCGACTTTAGTTGAATTATGGCGATTTCATCTAAGTTTATGTCTTAATTGTCTGTTTGTTAAAAAGTCAGGTTTACACCGATCGTATAGCTTTTTGCAAGCGGTTGCGCATAGATGTTACCATATGTTTCCGGATCGAAGTAACCGTCGTAGTTTGTTCCGAATACGAACGGATTGCGTGCTTCGAAATTAAAGCGGCAGCTTTCGATGAATTTGCCGGCCAGCACTTTCGAAGGGATGTTGTAGCCCAATCGAATCGAGTTGATGCGGACGTAGCTGATCTCTTTCACCCATGTATCGAGGTAGCGGTAAGAGTTGCCCGGATCAAATGATTCCATCCACAGGTATTCCATTCCGGCTGAAGGTCCGATCAGTCCCGGCATATTCGACGAGCTGTTATCCGGACTCCATGCGCCAAGAACGGCTTTTGTGGCATTCACACCCGGATCAATGCGTGTAGCATAGTATGAAGGAGTGGCTTGTATCATCTGCTTCAGGTTGAAGCTTGCCGAGATCGCCAGGTCGAAATCTTTGTATTTGAATTTATTGATAAATCCACCCGATATTTTCGGATCGCCATCTCCCATATATTCAAAAAGATCGCGGTATTCGGCATTCGACAATTTCGTAGTCACGTCTCCCCAGATACCTTCTTCCAACTGGAAGAAATCCTTATAACTGACCACCTCCCCTTTTTTATTATAGAACTGAGGTACTCCGTTATCATCCATACCAGCCGTTTTAAGAGCAAATACGGCATTCACCGGATATCCCTCACGAGACGGTGCGAATGAATTTTCAGCAACATTGATTCGATTAACCATGCTCTTGTTCATCGAGATGTTGAAATCAGTACTCCAGGTAAACGAACGGGTTACGATATTCTGGCTGGATAATGTGATTTCAAATCCTTTGTTGGTTACCTGCGCCCAGTTCATATTGGTATAGTCGAATCCGTTTTCCTGAGAAAGGGCATGCAAGCCGATCAGGTCATCGCTGTTTCGGTAATATCCTTCGATAGTACCTGTCAGGCGGTTCTTCAATACGCCGAAATCAATGGCGACATTGGTTGTTCCTGTTTTTTCCCAACGCAGGTATTGGTTTGGCGGCGAGCTGACGTTGATACTTGGTTCTGAAACACCCGGAAGAATCGACGTATTACCCCATTCTCCTAAGATATAAGGAGAGGTTTTTCTGTCAACATTCCCTTGCAAACCATAAGAAGCGCGCAGCTTCAGATTCGATAGCCATGAAACTTCGCGAAGAAACGTCTCGCGGTTGATATTCCAGGCTCCCGAAATCGCCCAGATAGGCAGATTGCGGTATTTTGGATCCACGCCGAACAGATTTGTTCCGTCGAAACGGATGCTTCCGAATACGGTGTAGCGGTTATCGTAAGTATAGGATGCCGTTCCGTAGTAAGAGGTAAACGCATTTTCGTTCATGCGCTTTTGATACTGGCGGAATTTCGCGTTGTTGACTTCGCTCGATGGAATTGAGACCGGCTTAGTCGTCAGTGTTCTTTCGTCGAAACCAAAACCTTTCGTATGGATATTGGTTATCTTATTACGGCGCAATTCGGTACCTCCAATCAGATCCAAATCATGCTTTTCGGCGAATGTGCGGCTGAATTCTCCTTGTATCTTGATGTTATACTGGAAGAAGTCTTCGTTCCAGTTCTGGATGATTCCACCTTCGGGTAGGAAATAAGAACCGCTGCTGTAAGATCCTTCCCGGTATTTACGTGTAAAGTAAGTATCCTTTTTGGCAAATTTTTCGGTAGCAGTCTTGTCCAGTTGAAGCCCGAACTGTGAGTTTAGTTTCAACCCCCTCAAGATCGTGTAGTCGATGTTGAAAATACCTTTTACGGATGAATTCACAAGCTCGTAGTTTGTTCCTTTCTGTTCTTCGACGAAATTAAAAGGGACGTAGCGATCACTGTAACCGTCGATATCCTGGTCGTAAGCGTATTTACCATCCTCGCCAAGTATCGTATTGTAAGGATTTACGTTACGGGTATAATTGGCCGGATTCGTATAAGCGTCCGTATCAGACATGTATGACTTGCGCTTACTCTGATTTCCGTATAACGCAACACCAACTTTCAATTTGTCTGTAATCGAAAAATCAGTGTTTGAAGTCAGGTTGAAACGATTGAATCCTGTTCCTTTCGTCGTACCCTGCTCATCGTAATATCCTGCCGATACATAATAGTTTGCGATATCACCACCGCCCGAAAGGCTCAGTCCATATTGCTGATTGATAGCCGTCTGATAAGCCTGGTCGAACCAGTTGTCGCCTGAAGAACGCAATGCGTTGATCCGGCTCTGAGAGTCGGATGAAATAGCATCCCATCCGCCATTGACAAATGTATTGTAATCGCCGTTTGAGTTCAGAATACGGGCTACTTCTCCTTTCTTAGAGCGGTAAGACAGATCATTGCGGCCAGCCAGGTATAGCTCGAAATCAACTTTTTCTGATGCGTTCATCAGATTCAGTTTATCGAAATCTGGTTTTGTAGCAAAAGAAGTAGCAGCATTGAAGTTGATCTTCATTTTCCCTTTCTTCCCTTTTTTAGTCGTAACCACGATTACTCCGTTGGCTGCTCTGGCTCCATAAATAGCTGTAGCAGCCGCATCTTTCAGGATCGTAATATCGGCAATGTCGTCCGGGTTAAGACCCGCAATTGATGTGTTGCTCAGGTTATCTATATTTTCTTTGTCTGAAAAATCTGTTCCAACTTCGTTTCCTTCCAACGGCATGCCGTCGATTACCCAAAGCGGATCCTGCGTTCCGTTAAGAGACGCGGTACCACGGATACGGATACGATTCGGTGAGCCCGGACCTCCATTGGCAGGTGTAGATACCAACCCGGCGATTTGGCCATCGAGCAATTGGTCGACAGAGCTAACTGCCAACTGTTTGATTTCTCCGGCATCCACTTTCGTAATAGCCGAAGTCAGTTTTCTTTTTTCGATTTTCTGATATCCTGTCACGACGATATCATTCAGTTCATTTACGGAAGGAGCCAGGAAGATTGTGTAACGTTCTTTTTTAGAAACGTCGATCGTCTGTGCGTCATACCCTAAATAGCTTACCACAACATGTTTAACGTTTTGAGGGAGAGAAAAGACAAAATTTCCGTCAAAGTCGGTAATAACCCCCTGCGGGTTATAATCTGCTACTCCCTTTTCATTGGGACCTATGAATACGGTCGCACCTACCAAAGGCTCTTTCGTATCCTTGTCCAGAATCTGTCCGGTGATTTCGCGCGTTTGGGCAAAAGCCCCTACTGCACTAACCATGCACAGGCTGGTGATCAATCTTCTCATAGTTAAGTTTAGTTTGTAAAATAATGTGATGATCTGCTTTTTTCTATCAATATGTCAAAAGTACGAACAAAATGATTAGTGAAAAAATATCCTATCATTATTTCAGATAGGATAGTATTTTGTAACATTTTCATATCCTGCACGGGGCGAAAAAAAAGAATTGCATCGGAGAGATGAAAAAAAAAATCGATTTAATACTTGCTTGTTTTTGACAATTGCATAAAAATGCAGTTGTTTGTATGGCCTTTACAAAACAAAATGCCCTTCTTTGGTGTTAGACAAAAAAGTCAATAATTAATTGATATTTAATAATAATCGATACTTCTGATACCATGCTTAAACTACTTTAGCTTCGATTATTTCTACTTATTTCTCTTCAATTTATTCATTTGTTGCTATGTATGGCAAAATGAAAGTTTAAGTATGTATTTTTTGGCAAAATGTTTGTGAGTAAAAAATATTACTATATTTGTATTTGTTATGTAATATAGTGTAAGTTTAATTAAAGGTGCGAATTATGAGAAAACTACTCTCGTTTTTATTATGCCTGTTTATTGGCATAGGTTTAGCGGCAGCACAGACCACGAAAGTGTCGGGTGTTGTAATTTCAGCAGAAGATGGAGAACCTGTTATCGGGGCTTCAGTGGTAGTTAAAGGAACTACGACAGGTACAGTAACAGATTTTGACGGAAAGTTCCATTTGGATGTACCCTCTTCATCTAAGTTCATCACGGTTTCATACGTCGGAATGAAAGCAACAGAAGTTGCAATCAAGCCTTCCATGAGGATTATTTTGGAATCAGACTCAGAGCAATTGGACGAAGTAATGGTTGTTGCTTATGGTACAGCCAAGAAATCAGCATTTACAGGTTCTGCCTCTACGGTAAAATCAGACCAGATTTCTATGCGAGCAGTATCCAATGTAAGTAATGCTTTATCAGGGCAGGTTGCAGGGGTACAAGTAACAAATAATAATGGACAACCGGGGAGTGAAGCAACCATTCGTGTGCGTGGAGTAGGATCCATGAGTGCGAGTAATTCGCCTTTGTATGTTGTAGATGGCGTCCCTTTTGATGGGAGCATTTCTTCAATTAATCCCCAAGATATTGAAAGTATGACCGTATTAAAGGATGCAGCCGCAAATGCCATTTATGGTGCTCGTGGTGCTAACGGTGTTGTACTGATAACAACAAAAAAAGCCAATTCGAAGGAAGCTGTAATTTCAGTGGATGCAAAATGGGGGTCTAATTCACGGGCAGTTCCGAATTATGAAGTAATGACTGATCCGGGGATGTATTATGAAAACTACTATAAGGCTCTTTATAATTCAAAGGCATACAATGGCTCAAGCGCGGCAGATGCCTATGCATTTGCAGATAAAACGATAGTCGACAAAAGTGGTTTGGGTTACATGGTATACAACGTTCCTGAAGGCGAACGCTTTATCGGAACTAATTTTAAACTAAATCCGAACGCAACATTGGGGTATTCTGATGGTGACTATTATTATACTCCTGATAACTGGTACGATGAAATGTTTAATAGCGGAAACCTGCGACAAGAGTATAATGTTTCGGTAGCCGGATCAACAGATAAGTTAAATGCATATATATCAGTTGGCTATCTGGATGATTCTGGTATTATATCGAATTCCGGATTTAACAGATATACAGGTAGAGTTAAATTGGATTATCAGGCGAAAGATTGGTTGAGGGTTGGAGCCAATGTCGGTTATACATATTATAATATGAAATCGCCTACATCACAATCTTCATGGGGGTCATCAGGCAATTTATTTTATGTGAGTAATTTGATTGCGCCGATTTATCCGATGTATGTACGAAATCCGGACGGATCTGTGAAAGTCGATGACCGAGGAATTACCGTATATGATTTTGGAGGGTCTTCAACCAACTTTACACGAGCGTTTATGCCTTTGGCGAATCCGGCTATCACAACCAAACTGGATAAATACAATGCTTATAACGATGTCGTGAACAGTAAATGGTATGCTGTCCTCACACCTATAGATGGGTTAAGTATTACTGCTAATCTGGGTGCTAATGTAGCAAATGAAAGAAAGAATA
>JBOFCW010000287.1:0-7280 GCA_051646395.1 Bacteroidales bacterium | reverse complement strand
AATCATTTTTAGCCTGGATGCAAGCCGAAGGTAATAACCCTTTGGTTGGATTTCCCGCTTCCGAAGGGATAGTCTGAACTTTTGGAGGTATATTGAAAACGACCCAATGCCAGAAACCGCCTCCTGTCGGAGCAGTCTGGTCATACATGGTGATTGCGAAACTCTTCGTGTTTTTGGGAGCATTAATCCAGTTGAGTTGTGGAGAAACATCCTCACCACCGGCAAAGGAAGACACCTGGCGTAACGTTGCGTTTCCTCCAAGTTCATTACTGTACAGCGTAAAAGAAACAATGTCCATTTTGCAATAATTTATATAGTATATAACAATTGCAAAATGGACATTGTTTCTAATGTATCCTTCGAAATTTATTTTTTGTGTAGTTTTTCGTATACGAACCAGTAAAAACCACCTACGAAAATAGCACCACCGGCAATATTACCCAAAGTAGCCGGAAGCAGGTTTTTGATAAAAAGGTCGTAAAAACTGATATCCGCGCCTTCCATCATCGCAAGCGGGATGAAGAACATATTTGCGATACAGTGCTCATATCCGATAGCTACAAATGTCATTACCGGCCACCAGATTCCGGCTATTTTTCCCATTGTATCTTTGGCCGACATACCGAGCCACATGGCCAGACAAACCAGCCAGTTTGCGCCAACTCCTTTGAAGAAAGTCACCCAAAACGGATTCGAAGTTTTGGCTTCGGCCAGTGTACCGATGGCCGTATGCCACGGTTCGTAATGAAATATATGTGGGATATAAACCAGAAACAGGGCAAAGAAAAGAGCTCCGATAAAGTTTCCGCTCCAAACCAGACTCCAGTTTTTGAAAGCTATCTTCCAGGGCTGGCGGCCACTCATCGTATTTGGAATGAAATAGGCGCAATTACCCGTAAATAGTTCGCCTCCCGCTAGAACAACCAGGATAAGGCCGATCGGGAATGCCGCACCCATTAATAATTTCGGAAGAGCCGGGTTTGTTGCCGACAGTCCCGGGAAACCATAAGCGAATAAAACGGACAACAATCCGCCCATCGCGATATAGGCTCCTGCAAGAAAACTAAGAATCAATGTTTTTGTAATGCTGTAATTCCCTTTTTCAATAGCAGATTGAGCAGCATAGGCTACAATCTCTTTTGGTGATAACATCTTCATTTGTATCTGAACTAATTGTTTTTTTGTTTTATATGTAAAACGGGCGCAAAGGTACAACCTTACTCACGAATCCACAAACAAGTATCCTTTGTTTTTAGTGTATGGTTTACCTTTTTGTTAATCGGGTAGTTTTATTTTAATAACATCTTTAATACTGAATCTGTTTTACAAATAAATAAAGGGTATATCGATTGATTTTTTAGCAATAGGAAAGGGGATAACGGATATCAGAATAGAGAGGAAAGCAGAAATAAGGGCAAAAAAAAACCTGCAAATCCGGATATCGGACCAACAGGCGGCTATTTGTTACGTGAATTGGTTTGCAAGGCTCAGATAATGCTTAGTCTTAGGCTGCGATTTTGATTTCAGTTGATCCTTCTAATAATAAAGACTCAACATGGTTTAGGATTTGATCTGCATTGTAGCAGAAGTTGCGATCTTGTGTATATTCTTTTTCAGTATTGTTTTTCAGACTGAAAAATACACGACATTCATTGTGAAATTCTACAACGATTACTTCTGAATGACCACCGATCTCTTTTTTGAACATCAGACGTTTCATCTCAGGATAGTAAATAAAACCTGTCGCTGTAAGTTTGCTTAATAATAAATCTTTAACTGTATTCATAACTTTAAATTTTTTAGGGTGAATAGCGTGGGTGAAAATTTCTTTTTCGCCTTAAAGACTTACCTGACCTTACAATAATTCAACGAACTCTTGTAATCCCGAATAATAACGCCATTCGTTATTTTCTGATTACGATGCAAAGATATAAATATGTTTTACAACATAAACAATCGGTTGTGTATAAAATTCTCCATTTAATATTTATTAGCAATATACGACTCTTCCGAATCCTTTCATCGCAAGTCTTTAACTAATAAAGTTCAGACTATCAGTATTATGACAATATGAACTTTATCAGTTTATATTTTTCCGGAAAAGTATTTATCAGAATACCGTTTTGATCCGGAGAACCCTGCCATTGGTATGGATTTCCACCAAATGAATTCCTGCTATCGATGAAGGGATATCAAGCTGCATCTCATTGAAATCAGCATGATCAAAAACGATGGCTCCTTTCAGATCGTAAATTCTTACCGCATTCATCGTGAAGGATGATCTTAGAGCATGAGATATTCTATCATATACAACCGTATCCTTCTGTTCAGTATCCTGTAAACCGGAGATGACATCCTGATAAATCACTTCACCCAGATTTGGATTGTCTTTTTTGTGGAAAATCACGGTTTCAATTTTTTCCGGCGTTTGCTCATCTACATTCCAGGTATTACCCTGGGCATAAATGGTCAGGGATGTATTATTGTACAAGTCATAGAGGCATCCGTTGTTCCCGTTATCGATAAAGATATTTTTCCCCGGGTTATAATCCTCGCCGGTTGTGTTTGTTTTCCCGATATTGATATCGTTTCCACCCAGGATTGTGATACCCCACAAATGTTTTTCGATGTGATTGCCGGTGATGACGGCTTTCATTCGTTTCGCAGAATCATAGATACTGATACCGCTTCCTCCGTTATTCGGATCCGTCTCATATTTGTTATCGATCAGGATGTTGTTTTTGACTTCAATGTCCAAAGCTCCCAGGAAAGTAAGACCATAACGGCATTGGGATACATAGTTGTTGTCTACAATCGCTTTATTCGTACCACCCATTCCCAGCATATTGGAAATGGCGATTCCTCCTACTTTGTTTCTTTGCGTGCCCAGGATATAATTTCTGGCTATCAATGTCACTTCGTTACCGCTCGTCCCCAGGTTTATTTGAGGGCGATTCGAATTTTTAGTATTGTTATCATATAAATGATTGTCTGTAAAAGTAAGCGCGTGTTGCTGATTCGCTCCGAATCCGATAGCCGAAGACTCATTGCTGACAAACCGGCATTTTTTTACCGTCGTCTTACCTCCGTCACCCAAAGCGACAGCTCCGATGGAGGAGTGGGTAGTTCCGATGTATTGGAAGGTGCAGTTATCAATCGAAAGTTCTTTTTTTCCGTTGTATCGCAATCCGGCATATTCCAGGCAGATGTTTTTTAATTCGCCTGCCGCCCCCTCATCGTTGAAATAAAAACCCTTCGGCCTGGCCTCTTCATTCAGCCGTGTCACCAAAGCTGTATCCGGGGGACAAAGATCACCGAATCCCTTGATAAAAATGCAAACATCGCTGCCCAGTAAGATTGTTGCGTTATTATCCATCCGCAAGGTATCTCCGGGTGCTATTTCGATATTCCCACTGATGGTAAATGTATTCCCATTTTGGGTAACACCACTATTTTCGATCATGGCCAGATCAGAAAAGGTATATGCTTTTTTTAATCCGGAAGAGATATAATCAGCAAAAATATTTCCGGGAATTAGAGCTGCGGAGATCAGACAAAAAGTAAATGTTTGTTTCATAAGTGTCAAATATTAAGAATTAAATGTGATAAACTATCAAAATAAAATAATAATAAACATATGACTTAAACATTTGTAATTCTATTTTGTTCTAAGCTACTTCAAAATAGATTATCCGAACTCCATGGGAACACCGGCTGACGTTGAAATCAATCACACGATGATATCGTATACGCAAAAAAAAAGCCCGACTAGTAAAAGTCGGGCTTTTCCTCATTCAGAGAATGATTATGCGTTTTTAGCTTTTTCTACGATAGCTGCAAATGCTTCAGGGTGGTTAACAGCAAGGTCAGCAAGAACCTTACGGTTGATCTCGATACCAGCTTTGTGAAGTGCACCCATTAGTTTAGAGTAAGACATACCCTGTAGACGAGCAGCAGCGTTGATACGCTGAATCCACAACGCACGGAAGTTACGTTTTTTAGCTTTACGGTCACGGAAAGCATAAGTCAAACCTTTTTCCCATGTGTTCTTAGCAACAGTCCACACATTTTTTCTTGCTCCGAAATATCCTCTTGTTAGTTTAAGGATTTTTTTACGTCTGTTACGTGACGCTACGTGGTTTACCGATCTTGGCATAATTCTAAAATAATTGTGAATGATAGCGCCTTATCTCCTGGATAAGAACTTAAGCTTGCATTCGGTTGATAAAATAAAAATGCTTTAAAATGTTTCTCTATGCAGAAAATTATTTCATGCAAAGAAGGAACTTAACATTGTTCACGTCTGGTTTCGCAACCAAAGTGAAGTGACCTAGACGACGTTTCTGTTTGTTAGTCTTTTTGGTCAAGATGTGACGTTTAAAAGCATGTTTTCTTTTAATCTTTCCTGATCCGGTAAGAACGAATCTTTTTTTTGCACCGGAATTAGTCTTCATTTTAGGCATTGTAAAAAAAATTTATTGTATTTATAATACACAGAAAAACATTCCTCCTCAATTGCTTTCGGAGGAATTTTTCTCTATGTTTTTTTTTTTAATTATTTTACTTCCTTTTTCTTTGGAGCGAGCATGATAATCATACGCTTGCCTTCCAGCTGTGGAAGTTGTTCCACCTTACAAAGATCTTCAAGATCATTAGCGAAACGTAGCAACAAAACTTCTCCCTGCTCTTTAAAAAGAATTGAACGCCCTTTGAAGAATACATAAGCTTTCACTTTGCAACCTTCTTCCAGGAAACTCTTGGCATGTTTCAGTTTGAATGCATAATCATGATCATCTGTCTGAGGTCCGAAACGAATCTCTTTTAGTACCACTTTAGATGCTTTCGCTTTGATTTCCTTCTGTTTCTTTTTCTGCTGGTAAAGGAACTTCTGATAATCGCAAATTCGGCAAACTGGTGGCACCGCTGTCGGAGAAATCTCAACCAAATCAAGACCCTGATCGTCGGCAATATGCAATGCCGCTTTCAAAGAATATACGCCAGGTTCGACGTTCTCTCCTACTACACGGACTTCCTCTACGCCACGGATACGCTCGTTAATTCGGTGTAAAGCTTTATCTTCTTTTCTTTGAGGTCCGTTAAAACGACGACCTCCCCCCATCGGTTTTTTTTCCATTTAAATTACTGAATTGTTTATCATTTGTTCAACCTCTTGAACCAAATCAGATGCAAAAGTAGTGATTTTTTTGACACCCAAATCACCTTCACCTTGTTTTCTTACAGAAACTTCACGGTTTTCCTGCTCTTTTTCACCAACGATAAGTAAATATGGGATTCTTTTCAATTCGTTATCACGAATCTTACGTCCGATTTTCTCATTACGGTCATCAACGATCGCACGGATATCGCTGGCTGCCAGTTCAGCTGCCACCTCATGTGCGTATTCGTTGAAACGTTCTGAAATAGGCAATACGACAACCTGATCCGGAGTCAGCCATAACGGGAATTTACCGCCCGTATGTTCGATCAATACCGCTACGAAACGCTCCATCGAGCCGAACGGCGCACGGTGAATCATCACCGGACGATGTTTCTGGTTGTCCGAGCCGGTATATTCCAGTTCGAAACGTTCCGGCAGGTTATAATCCACCTGGATCGTACCCAACTGCCAACGGCGACCAAGCGCGTCTTTTACCATGAAGTCGAGTTTCGGTCCGTAGAATGCAGCCTCGCCATATTCGATTTTCGCGTTCAGACCTTTCTCCTGGCAAGCCTCAACGATCGCGCTTTCAGCTTTCTCCCAGTTTTCGTCAGAACCGATATATTTCTCCGTATTGTTCGGATCGCGCAAAGAGATCTGTGCTTCGAAATTATCAAATTTCAGCGCACGGAAAATGATCGAGATGATATCCATCACTTTCAGGAACTCCTCTTTCAACTGATCCGGACGAACGAACAAGTGCGCGTCGTCCTGAGTAAAGCTTCTTACACGAGTCAACCCGTGAAGCTCACCCGACTGCTCGTAACGGTAAACCGTACCGAACTCGGCAAAGCGAATCGGAAGATCCTTGTAAGAACGCGGGAACGCCTTGAAAATCTCACAGTGGTGAGGGCAGTTCATCGGTTTCAACAGATATTCTTCTCCTTCTTCCGGAGTATGGATCGGCTGGAACGAGTCTTTACCGTATTTCGCGTAGTGACCGGAAGTCACATACAACATTTTGTTACCGATATGCGGTGTAATCACCTGCTGATAACCATAACGTTTCTGTATTTTGCGCAGGAACTGTTCCAGGCGGTCGCGCAAAGCAGCACCACGAGGCAGCCACAATGGCAATCCCTGTCCCACGTTTTGAGAGAACATAAATAGCTCCAGCTCTTTACCTAATTTACGGTGGTCACGTTTTTTCGCTTCCTCCAGCAATGCCAGGTATTCGTCAAGCTGTTTTTTCTTCGGGAAAGAAACGCCATAGATACGCTGTAGCTGTTTGCGTTTCTCGTCACCGCGCCAGTAAGCACCCGCAACCGAAAGCAACTTGATCGCTTTGATCGGAGCCGTAGTCGGGATGTGAGGTCCGCGACAAAGGTCGGTGAACGCACCCTGCGTATATGTCGTGATGGTACCGTCTTCCAACTCGCTGATCAGTTCGCATTTATAAGTTTCGCCGCGATCGCCGAAAAGCTTCAACGCGTCTTCCTTACTGATCTCCGTGCGTACAAGTGCTTCTTTACGAGCAGCCAGATCCATCATTTTCTTTTCGATAGCCGGTAGGTCAGACTCTTTGATCATAGCCGTACCCGGATCGACATCATAGTAGAAACCGTTTTCAATAGCCGGACCGATACCGAACTGGATGCCAGGATACAACTCCTGCAACGCCTCAGCCAAAAGGTGAGCCGATGAGTGCCAGAACGCGTGCTTACCTTCAGCATCGTCCCATTTGAATAACTTAATCGCAGCATCTTCGTGAACCGGACGAGTCAGGTCCCATGCTGCATCATTTACGCTTGCCGCAAGAACGTCTTGCGCAAGACGAGAGCTGATGCTCTCTGCAATTTGCAAAGGAGTGATCCCCTTTGCGTACTCTCTGACCGAACCGTCAGGGAAGGTAATTTTAATCATAAAATCATCGTTTGAATTACAACTTTCAAAACACATTGCAATTATTCGGGATATCAAAAACGAAATTATCCGGCCATACAACGAATTGAACCGGGCGAATTAAACTTCGGATCTGATCATTCTAAATAATTGAGAATACAAATGTATATAAAAAACCATCAATTCCGGCTGTATGCCAATTGCCATTTTTCCTTCGGAA
>JBOFCW010000283.1:0-4696 GCA_051646395.1 Bacteroidales bacterium | reverse complement strand
GATTCTTTTCGGCATAATCCATTGCTACCTGTACGGCATCATCAAATGCCAGGTATTCGGTGATTACCCCTTTGGTATCGTTGGCATGAGCAGCCCAGTCAACTTTACTTCCTTCGACCATCAGGAAGAAACCGTCTTTATCCTGACTCAGGATGTCGATCGCTTTGGCTGTCATAGCCGCAATCGAAGGAACTGAATCGACCTTCTCGTCTTCGAACGGAAGTGCATCGGGAGCAAACAGACCCCAAACTTTTTTCGTTCCTTTATTTAACGCATTCAACTGATTTTTGTTGGAAATACGCTGAACCCCTTTTTCATTCAATACGTCATACAGATTCTCGCCATCTTCGCGAACGGCAGGATCCAGATATTGCCAGCCTCCGCCAAAGACAACATCTACGCCATTATAGACCATCTGTTTTGCCAGACGATCATCGTCTTTACGACTTACGGCATGAGCTGCAAAATCGGCAGGCGTAGCGTGAGGCAGCTGGCATGTAAATACAAGTCCGGTAGCTTTTCCTTTTAGTTTGGCTGCTTCTAATAAAGTGAAAGCAGGCTGGTAGGTACGTTTTGGATCATTCTTTACCAAATCGTTTTCTGTTACTTCGGGATAAATAGCGATATTCCCCGTGCGGGCAAGAACTCCTGTAGCATAAGTGGCTCCCGTAGGCGCAGAATCACCGATAGGAGCATCGGAACAGTGTGTTGTCACTAATCCTGATAAATATTTATCGACAGCTAACGGAGCCTGTTTGTACCATCTGGAAAGAGATAACACACTGGTACTGGTTCCGTCGGGAATCATAACAATCACGTTTTTTACATCTTTCGGCTTTGCATATACAGAAGCTCCTCCGATTAGTCCACAACCCAGGACCAAACTAAAAATTGTGCGCTTATTCATACTTTAAAAAGTTTATTTTCCTGTTATCTTACGAATTACATAGGATGCTAAATAGCAACCAAAGATTGCAGGAAGGTAAGAAATGGTTCCTACCGTTGATTTTTTATTTTGTTCTGTGTCAGATTCGAAAATCGCGTTACGATCGGCTGGTTCTGTGGTAAAAACAACCGGAAGCCCGCGGCGTATCCCCATTTTTTGTAACCGTTTGCGGACAGCTTTGGCAAGGGCACACTCGGATGTAGCCGAAATATCGGCAAATTTGATCTTTGTCGGATCAACCTTAGCTCCGGCACCCATTGAGGATACAATCTTTATTTTGCGTCTTAATGCATTAACGATCAGGTTGCATTTCGGACTCAATGTATCAATTGCATCTACGATAAACGTATATTGATCGGCATCAAGCAATGCCGGGATGGAATCATCCTTCAGGAATTCCTGTCTGGCAGTTAACTGTAGATCCGGATTAATATCCAGCAGTCGTTTTGCCAAAACATCTACTTTGGATTCACCTATCGTGGAGTGCAAGGCTACGAGCTGACGATTGATATTGGTAATATTTACCGTATCTCCATCAACTATAGTCATACGCCCTACTCCGGCACGACAAATCATTTCGGCTGCATAAGCACCCACACCACCAACGCCCACAACCAATACGTGAGCATCACGAAGTTTATTTAACTTCTCCTCGCCCAACAACAGTTCGGTACGAGAAAACCAATTAGTCATTTCGATCATGCAACAAATTTAGAAACATTCCGCATTATAGAAACATATATTACATTTTAAAAAAGATAAAAACTTCTATGATCCGATAATCGTAACCGATTTGTCACGATAAAGTCCGAAAATCGTATTATTTCAGTCCCGTTTTTCAGATTGTTATAGATTGAAATTTGAGATAGTCAACAAAAGGAATTACTTTTGCGCATTAAAATATCAGGGTGTATACCTTTAGCATATAAATTCATGAATATCAGACTAAACAAAGTTATCAGCGATTCGGGATTGTGTTCCCGCCGTGAAGCTGACAAATATATTGAGCAAGGACGTGTTACTGTTAACGGCAAACCAGCTGAAATGGGCACTAAAATCGGAGCGAACGATGTAGTTCGTGTGGACGGTCATATCATTAAACATGAGAATGACGCCGTTTATATCGTTCTGAATAAACCTGCAGGAATTACATGTACTACCGACCAGAGTGAGGTTGACAATATCATCGATTTTGTCAATTATCCGTCGCGTATTTTCAATATCGGTCGTCTGGATAAACCCTCAGAAGGTTTGATTCTTTTGACTAACGATGGTAATATCGTTAATAAAATCCTTCGTGCTTCAAATAATCACGAGAAGGAATATGAGGTGATGGTAAACAAACCGATCACTGAAGAATTTGCTACAAAAATGGCTACCGGTGTACCTATTTTGGGTACAATGACTAAAAAATGTAAGTTTGAGAAAGAGGGTGAAAACCGTTTCCGTATCACACTGACTCAAGGTCTGAACCGCCAGATCCGTCGTATGTGTGAGGCTTTGGGCTATGAGGTTGTGAAGCTGAAACGTGTACGTGTAATGAATATTACGCTGAATAAGCTTCCTTTGGGTCAATGGAGATTCCTGACTGATAAAGAGGTTGAGGAATTAATGGAACTTATCAAGGATTCGGAAAATACAACTAAATCAGCTAAAGGTGCAAAAAGCCCTAAATCTGAAAACAAAACGGCTCCGAAACCAAAACGCTCGGCTCGTCCGTCTAAAACGCTTGAAAGCCGTTCGACTTCGAAAAAAACAGCTGCGGCAAAACCATCCGGTAAACGTGAGGGTAAGAGTGTAGCGAAACCTGTAGCAAGCTCGGCTCGTTTCACAGCTAAAGGACCTAAATCAGGAGGTGCTGCACCATCAGGACCAAGAGACAGCAAGAGCAGAAGCGCTAAAGGCAGCAGAGGCTCGGCTCGTCCATCAAACAAACGAAGAGGCTAATTCCTTGTATTAAAATATATCGGGAGTTTTTTCTTCCCTGTTACTGACACAATAATAAAGAAGGATACGTATTCATCATGAGTATGTATCCTTCTTTTTTTTATTCGTATTCGTTCAATGTTTTGAGTTTATGGCGTACGAGTATGTAAGAAATCAGAAGCGTAAGCCCCTCCGCCAGCGGTATAGCGATCCAGACTCCGTCGATTCCTAAAATAAGGGGCAACAGATAGATTCCTGCAAAAAGAAAAACGACTCCACGCAACAGGGCTATAATGACAGATAGCTTTGCATTGGCCAGCGATGTAAAGAAACTTGATGACAAGATATTAAGCCCGCTTGCCAGAAATGCAAAAGCATAGATCGAGGCTCCATGTGAGGCCATATCGATAACCTGACTGGCTGTGTGATCGAAAAAGAGGGTTATGATCGGACGGCTAAAGAAAAAGAGGATCGTGAACAGAATCACTCCGATCAGACAATTAGTCCGTATTCCTAAATAGAATGCTTGTTTTACACGTCTGACCTGACGAGCCCCGTAGTTAAAACTAATTATGGGGATGATGCCATCGGATATACCCAGGAAGACTGTCGTGCCTACAAAAAAGACGTAATTAATAACGGTAAAGGCTGCCACTCCATTTTCGCCTGCTAATTTCATGAGCGTGATATTGAACAGGAATGTACTGATACCGGCGGCAAATTCGGTCAGCCCTTCGGAGGATCCGTTGTATAGCATCTGACGGAAGTAGCTAAATCTGAATTTTCCTTTCGCTACCGAGATTATGTTTTGCGGATTAAACAGGATGTAGTACGAAAATACCGCACCTGCAGAAAAGGCTACTCCTGTAGCTAATCCCGTCCCCATAGTGCCATACCCCCATACTTTAATAAACAGCCAGTTGAAGAGTACATTGAGGAGCACTGATGCGCTGGTGATAGCCATCGCGTATCGTGGTTTACCAATGGACTTGATCATAAAATCGGAATAAAACATTGTCGTCAGTATGGGCATAAAAGGTACAAGCCCTCTGATATAGCCTACTGCGTGAGGCAAGAGATTGTCATTGGCACCTAACAAACGTGCTAATCCGTTCTGGTAATATAACATGAGAAAGGTGAAAAGCAACGAAATTGCCAGTACTGATACAAACCCGGTTGTCATAGCATCCTGCGCTTTCGGATAGTTCTTTTCGCCTAAGCTAATGCTGACGATCGTCTGACTACCTATACCTATGACAACAGCTAAGGCTACTGCCAGGCTATAGCACGGAAGAATAAGACTGACACCTGCAAGTGCGTCGGGTCCTAAGAAATTACCAACCATCAGCCCGTCTACGATAGACTGTATTCCGACGAATAACAATCCGATTACCCCGGGAACGGCATAATGGAGAAAGAGCTTCCATATTTTCTGATTGGCAAGCGCTTTCTCACTCTCGGATATATAAGCCTGTTCTTCAGCTTTTAAGTTCATATTAATCGTTTTTATTTTAGTATTGAACAATCGTTCAATCTCTATTTATAAAAAAACATCTCTCCACCGAAAAGATGCTTTTTGTTATGTAAAATGCGCGCGAGTTATTTATCGCTTAAGCAGCCGGTAAAAACCTTTGAGCGTTTTCTCCAATGTTTGAATTAATCCTTCATCTGTACCTTGTGTGACAGAATTCATCCAAATACCATTAATGAGGTATTGGAAATATTTAGCTGTCTCGTGAGGCTCTCCGATATCACGCAATTCGGAGCGGATCTGAGAATTGACTAATGCCTGTTCCCATATCATCACCTCATCTTCCCAGATTG
>JBOFCW010000264.1:0-3281 GCA_051646395.1 Bacteroidales bacterium | reverse complement strand
TGTTAAGATCCTGATTTTCGTGTTTCTTATTGTCAAATAACACATTGCCATGAAGATCCATCAACGTAACCCGCAGATCATATTCGGTAATGCGGTCTATTAGCAGGTTAAGATTCGACAAAGTGGTGCTGTCTTTTTCTATATTTTGCAGAATGGTATAATTATATCCTTGCAAAACATCGTTTAGCAGTTCTTTGCGAAAATTCTTTTCCCGGTTATACTGATACAAGAAAGCGGCGGACATAAAAAGGAAAAATATGCCCGTTCCGAAGAAAAATAAACTTTTATGAAACGGGAAGCGGGGCCAGCGTAAAAATTTTCTCATGCGTGCGTGTCGGGTTCAAAACAATAGCCATAACCTAAGCGGGTGATGATATTTTTCCCGTATGGTCCTATTTTTTTTCTTAATCGTGTTATGTTCACATCAATAGTTCTGTCGAGTACATAAACTTCGTCAGTCCAGATGCGAGAAAGCATTTCCTCGCGCGAGAAAACCTGACCGAGATTGTTTAGAAGCAGTTTCAGAATCTCAAATTCTTTTTTTGTGAGCTGAACCTCGACTCCATCGATAACGGTTTTCTTTTTTGAAATATCCATGGAAAGGGTTTTGTATCCGATGATATTTCTTGAATTAGTTTGTTTGCTGGAAGTGCGTCGTAACAATGCTTTGATGCGTACGATTACTTCACGGATGGAATACGGTTTTGAGATGTAATCATCTGCTCCCACATTAAACCCATGGAGCATATCGTTTTCTGTATCTTTAGCGGTTAAAAAAACGATCGGTATTTTTTCATACTGCGGGTTCGAGCGTACTCGTTGAGCCATTTGATATCCCGAAATTTCTCCCATCATCACGTCGAGCATCAACAGATCGTACTGACTCAAATCGAGTAACAGAGCTTCTTCTGCAGAATAGGCTGTATCGACAGAAAAACCTTCCAGTTCGATGTTGAATTTCAGAATTTCACACAAATCTTCTTCGTCGTCAACGACCAGAATTTTATAGGCAGTATTCATTTTTTTAATCATTTATTAATTCGGGAGCAAAATAACGGTAGTCATGTTTCGCTTTTGTGAAATACATGCTACAAATATATTACAATCGGAATTGTCAACCTGTTACATGCACGATTTTTTATTATCTTTGGGGCATTAAAGCAATAACAGACTATACGTTAAGAATGAAGAATATTCGCAATTTTTGTATCATTGCCCATATTGATCATGGGAAAAGTACTTTGGCCGACCGTTTGCTGGAATTTACCAATACCGTGGCCGGACGTGAAATGCAGGCTCAGGTACTGGATAACATGGATCTGGAACGTGAACGAGGGATTACCATCAAAAGTCACGCCATTCAGATGGAGTATATGGTTGACGGTGAAAAATATATATTGAATCTGATTGATACTCCGGGACACGTGGACTTCTCGTACGAGGTATCCCGCTCGATTGCCGCTTGTGAAGGAGCGCTTTTGATTGTGGATGGTACTCAGGGGATTCAGGCTCAGACCATTTCGAACCTTTATATGGCTGTTGATCATAACCTGGAAATTATTCCAATCGTAAACAAATGCGACCTTGAAAGCGCGATGCCGGAAGAGGTTGAGGATCAGATTATCGAACTTCTTGGTTGTGATCATGAAGAGATTATCCGTGCCAGTGGAAAAACCGGTCTGGGTGTCGAAGAGATTCTGAAGGCCATTATCGAACGGGTTCCTGCTCCGAAAGGAGATCCGGAGGCTCCGTTGCAGGCTTTGATTTTCGACTCTGTTTTCAACTCTTATCGCGGTATTATTGCTTACTTTAAGGTTGTGAACGGTGTGATCCGAACCGGAGACAAGGTGAAGTTTGTTGCTACCGGAAAAGAATATGAAGCGGATGAGATCGGCGTATTGAAGCTGGATATGGTGCCCCGTAAAGAATTGCGTACGGGTGATGTGGGGTATATCATTTCGGGTATCAAAACCTCGAAAGAGGTGAAAGTGGGGGATACGATCACACATCAGGCTCGACCATGTGAAAAAGGAATCGAAGGATTCGAAGAGGTGAAACCAATGGTTTTTGCCGGTATCTATCCGATCGATAGTGAGGATTTTGAAAATTTGCGTGCATCTTTGGAGAAATTGCAGCTGAACGATGCTTCACTGACATTCCAGCCAGAGTCTTCCCTTGCTCTTGGTTTCGGTTTCCGATGCGGATTCCTTGGATTACTTCACATGGAGATCATCCAGGAGCGTCTTGATCGGGAATTCGATATGGATGTGATCACAACGGTTCCCAATGTGTCTTACAAGGTATATGATAAAAAAGGTACCATGACGGAGGTTCATAATCCTTCGGGGTTGCCCGAGCCGACTTTGATCGAGAAAATCGAAGAGCCGTATATTCGTGCTTCGGTTATCACTACGACCAATTATATCGGACCGATTATGAGTTTGTGTTTGGGTAAACGTGGTGAATTGATTAAACAGGAATACATATCGGGAGATCGTGTTGAAATTTTTTACGATATTCCGTTGGGAGAGATCGTAATCGATTTTTATGACAAACTGAAAAGTATCTCGAAGGGATATGCTTCTTTCGATTATTATATCAGTGATTTCCGCCCTTCTAAACTTGCGAAACTGGACATTCTTTTGAATGGAGAACCGGTTGATGCGCTTTCTACCCTGACACATATCGATAACGCGGTTACGCTGGGACGTCGTATGTGTGAGAAGCTGAAAGAATTGATTCCGCGTCAGCAATTTGATATCGCGATTCAGGCGGCTATCGGAGCAAAAATTATTGCTCGTGAAACAATCAAGGCGGTTCGTAAAGACGTTACTGCAAAATGTTACGGTGGTGATATCAGTCGTAAACGTAAGTTGCTCGAGAAACAGAAAAAAGGTAAAAAGCGAATGAAACAAATCGGTTCAGTAGAGGTTCCTCAAAAGGCTTTCCTCGCTGTATTGAAGCTTGATTAACATAGATAAAAGATTTATAAAAAATAAGGGAAAAGTTAGTTCTTTTCTCTTATTTTTTTGCACTTTTGCCAACCGATTTCCGAGACACTTGTGCCACCTAAGTCGAATTAATAAATGAATTAGTTCACATTTTATTTTTATTGTTTTAGAGATGAGCGACTTACTTTACAGTTTCCGGAGTATGATGAAGAATTATATCAATTCAAGTTTTATTCTGGTTTTCGTAACACTTCTCGCGTTATTTTGCGCAAACTCTCCGTTTGCAGAAGCGTATTTTCAGTGTTGGAAGATTCCCGTTAGTTTTCAATT
>JBOFCW010000050.1:0-12953 GCA_051646395.1 Bacteroidales bacterium | reverse complement strand
CTTGATGTGTTGAAAGCGATTCCACACAACTAATTTAGAAATGACTGGAGAAGTATCTCCGTCTGACAAAAAAAGCGATTCAGGTAGACTGGATCGCTTTTTTTTGCCCGATTTGTTACTTGGTTTAAAACACAAAGTAAGCACATTCGGTTGGATGCAAAAAAAGCTATCCAAATATATTTCAGACAGCTTTTTCAAAATCGTAAATACTTATTTTTTCTTTTTCTCGTCGATATCGATCTCTTCGAAATCGATGTATTCGCCTTCATCTTTGGAAAAGAGTTTTTCTTTTTTATTCGTATTGTTCCATTGCTCCCGATTCTCTGGTCTTTGTTGATCAAAGCCCTGGTTCTTTTTGCCACCTCCGGTGAGGAATTTATATACTGTACGGATAACCGTGAATCCAAGCAGCATAACCAACAAGATAAAAAATAGGAGGATTATAAGAAGAAACTTCATTTATATATAGTTTAATTTTTGGCATTAATGTATAAATGCGCCATTTATATAACTTCGGTTAGGTATCTCAACTTTAGGTGAGTTATGGCGATTTGATTTGCGTATAATTAATTTTTTTCTCTGTAAAATAATACAGACAAGAGAATGTATAAACCAATCACAGCAGATATTCCGGGAATTCCGAGGAGTATCATAATTGATGCCGCCAAAATAAGAAAAATATAGCGAAGGCTATTGTTTTTCCAGCTAATATCTTTGAATTTAAATGAAAACATCGGAATTTCTGCTATCAGGAGATAGGAGAAGATGATTACTAAGGCAATCAATACCCATGCATTGGCGATAATCCCGATTGCATTCGAATGGATGCCGAGGCAGATGCCAATCCAGAACAGAGCGTTTGCGGGTGTATTCAAACCTACAAAAGAGGAAGTCTGTCGCTCGTCGATATTGAATTTAGCCAGTCTGAGAGCCGAGAAAATAGCAAGCAGGAAGGCTGCATATGGTAGAGCGAAGATCAAATATTCCGGTAGGGAAGTGCAAGTCAGCGTCTTTAACGTTGAAAAAACCATCATGGCCGGAGCAACTCCGAAGGTTACCATGTCGGCCAGTGAGTCCAGCTCTTTGCCAAGGGGAGAATAAGCTTTGAGAAGGCGGGCGGACATTCCGTCAAAAAAGTCGAAAACAGCACCAATTACGATAAAAAGAGCAGCGATTTCGAAATTCGATTCGTAAGCGGCAATAATAGCCAGACATCCCGAAAATAGATTCAGGGATGTCAGCGTATTGGGAATATGTTTTGTTATCAGGTTAGCCATGAGGGAAATATTATTCGTATTATTTCAAACGTGCGATGGTTGTGATATTTCCGGTAACTTTTTCGTGCATTTTTACCAGAATTTCAGAGTCGAGCGGTAAGAAAAGGTCTACGCGCGAACCAAATTTGATGAAACCATATTGTTCGTTGATGCGCGAGATTGATCCCGGTTTTGCATAAGTCACAATACGGCGGGCCATCGCTCCGGCAATCTGGCGCACCAGAATCGTTTTGCCTTTGTCGCTTCGGATCACTACGGTCGACCGTTCGTTTTCTGTACTTGATTTAGGAAGGTATGCAGCCATAAAACGACCTGCATGATGTTTTGATTCAAGAACTTCACCATTCATCGGATACCATTGGGCGTGTACGTTGAAAACCGTCATGAAAATCGAAACCTGAAGGCGACGATCCTTGAAGTACTCTCCTTCATAAACTTCTTCAATAGCTACGATTTCACCATCCGAAGGCGCAATAACGGCATTTTCAGGATCGCCGGCATATACGCGGTGTGGATTGCGGAAAAAGTTGGTAACTAACAAGAAAAGGATGGACGTTAAGGCCAATGCTATATAAAACGCCACGCAAGGAGTGAAGAAATAGCAAAGGGTATCAATCCCGGCAAGAATTAAAAACAATACAAACAGAATCGCCCGACCTTCTTTATGAATAGTAATTTTCATTTAATTGATAGATTATTTTTATTTGAAGCGCAAAACTAATGCTATTTTAGCATATGTCAAAATGGAAATTTAATTAAATGTTTTGCATATTACTTCATTTCCTTTTATATCAAAGATACGGTTTTTCCCGCAGGAATGCGTAATTTTGCGCCATTATAATAATGATATATGAGAAGAAGTTCGAATAAGCCGGGTGGCAGACCCGGGCCGCGTAAGGGAAAAGCAGATTTGATCCGCAATTATCATCCTCAGCAAGAAATGATCCTGATGGATTTTCTTATACAAACACTCAAAGACCAGAGTCGTACGACGATCAAGTCTTTGCTTGCTCACCGTCAGGTTGCTATTAACGGGCGTCCTATTACTCAATACAATACGCCTGTGCATCCGGGCGAAGAGGTTAGTGTTAACTTCGACCGTGCATTCAATGTGTTTCGTCATCCGATGTTGCGTATCGTTTTTGAAGATGATCATCTGATTGTTGTGGATAAGGCGGCTGGATTATTGTCGATGGGAACGGATCGGGATAAAGAAAAAACCGCTTATCGTATTCTGGGAGATTATGTGAAGAAAAGTGATTTGCGAAATAAGATTTTTATCGTACACCGTCTGGATCGTGAAACATCCGGTTTGCTGATGTTTGCAAAAACACCGTTGGCACAGACTCGATTGCAGTCTGACTGGGATAATGCGGTGCTTGAGCGTAAGTACACGGCTGTCATTGAAGGGTGTCCTGAAAATGCATCGGGTGAATTACGATCTTATCTTGCCGAGAACTCTGCGATGCATGTGTATTCAACCGATCCGGAAAACGGTAAACTGGCAATCACACAATACCATGTGCTGAAAAATAAAGGACGCTATTCGTTGATCGAGCTGGAATTGCTTACAGGACGTAAAAATCAGATCCGTGTGCACATGCAGGAATTCGGTTTTCCGATTGCGGGAGACAAAAAGTATGGTGCTCAGACTAATCCCGGGCGCAGACTGATGCTTCATGCCAGCAAACTGCGATTTATTCATCCGATTACCCGGGAGAATCTGGTGTTTGAGACGGCTATTCCTTCGAAATTCAAGATGGTTTTCGATTAATATAGATTTGTTCCATTCGGATTTTATAAGCCGGAGCAGTATTCTGATTCAGACGCAGAGTATTGTTCCGGCTTATTTTTGGATAGGCTGTTAACAGAATTATTTGTTTATCTGTTGTATAACATGTTATTGTTGTAAAAAAGGTTTTTTTTGTATCTTGTAGCTGAATCAATTTAATTTATACAAAATGGCTACACGTGATATGCTTTATATGACTTGTGCCGGGTGGATTGATATTTACAGAGCAGAACTACCTGAACTCTGGGAAATAATTCAACAACAGGACGATGCGATATCGTTTGAGAAAAATCTTGCAGCAGTGCTTCGTGAAAAACTGGAACTTCCTTTTTTGAACACGGTTCAAAAGGAGGCTTTGGAATGTCTGCTTCAATTAATAGCTCAAAGTGAAATCCCTTGTCTTGAAAGCTCGGAAGAAGAAATGGTTGAATGTCGTACATTGCGACATTTATGGACGGGATTACGCGAGAATCAGGAATTGAATCATCCTGATTTTTACCATGAAATGTACCATCTTTTGCGAGAAGCTTTTGGAAAAGAGAATCCCCGAAACGGAAGTCTCGTTTCAGAAGAAATGCAAATGAATCGTTGGCCTTCGGGTCTGGATCCGGAAGTCGTCGGGATCAGAGATAAAAACAAACAACGCATCATTGCGGAGTTGATAAAAGATATTCCTTATGCGGATTCGGAAGTGCGCTCTGGCAGATATCGTTTTCCACAGGGATGCACCGATAAAGAAAAAATACAATTCGTAAACCAGTGGTGGGATGATCATCGTTTTCACCTGGCCATGGCGATCCGTAATCCGGAAAAATTGAATCGTTATCTTGGTTTTTCTCTTTCTCCTGAAATTGTGGATCGATTATCCAGGGCCCGCGATAAAGGAATTCCTTTTTTTATAACTCCTTATTATCTTTCCCTATTGAATCCCTGTGATACGGGTTATGATGACAAAGCTATACGTGATTACGTAATTTATTCGGATGATTTGATTGCAAATTTTGGTTCTATCAAGGCCTGGGAGCGCGAGGACTGTATAAAGCCGGAACAGGGCAATGCGGCCGGATGGTTGCTGCCTGATGCGCATTCTGTACATCGTCGTTATCCGGAAGTGGCAATCCTGATACCGGATACGATGGGACGTGCCTGTGGTGGTCTTTGCGCTTCTTGTCAGCGCATGTATGGCTTTCAGAAGGGTAATCTGAACTTCGATCTGGATTCTTTGAAACCACAAAAAGGATGGATGGAGAAACTGGATAATTGCCTGACCTATTTCGAAAATGATTCACAACTAAGAGATATTCTTATTACCGGAGGTGATGCTCTGATGAGCCAGAACAAGACCTTGCGTGTTTTATTGCACGAGGTATTGAAAATGGTTGTCCGCAAACGTGAATTCAATCTGAAACGGGAGGATGGAGATAAATTCGCCGAGTTACAACGCATCCGTTTGGGATCCAGATTACCTGCGTATTTACCTTTCCGGATCAACGATGAATTGGTTGAGATTCTGAAGGAATTCCGGGCACAGGGACAAAGAGCCGGCATCTCTCAGTTTATTATCCAGACTCATTTTCAGTCACCACTCGAAATGACTCCAGAAGCGGCAGCCGGAATCAAAAAATTATTGAACGCCGGTTGGATTGTGACGAATCAGCTTGTTTTTACTGTTCCTGTATCGCGACGTGGGCATACAGCCCGGCTTCGGCAGGTTCTGAACGAGAATGGGGTAATTTGTTATTATACGTTCAGTGTAAAAGGATTTGATGAAAATAAGAATCTTTTCGTGCCCAACTGTCGTTCCGTTCAGGAACAGCAGGAAGAGAAGAGTTATGGCCGAATGACAGCGGAGGTGGTAAAAGAGTTAATGCATGATCTGACCGGGCCTGATCGGCTTCGGGATACCTTGAAAGAATTGCTGCTTAAACACAATTTGCCGTTTCTCGCTACCGACCGGAGTGTAATGAACTTGCCCGGTGTCGGAAAGAGTATGTCTTTCAGACTGGTCGGTCTTGATCATCTTGGACGGAGATTGCTGGCTTTCTCTCACGATAAGACAAGAAGACACAGCCCCGTGATCACACATTTTCCGGAAGTAGTAATTCGGGAGCGGAAATCGGTAGGAGCCTATCTGCGGCAATTGGAGAAGATGGGAGAGGATCTTTCTTATTATGAATCTATCTGGTCATATCGGAGAGCTGAAACCGAGCCTCGCTTCCGTTTTTATGAATATCCGGCCCAACAACATCAGGTGACTAACCGGATCACTAATTTGGCAGAATAGTGTTGTTTGAATATATGTATTATAAATATGCATTTAAAGTAATTTATATACAGTAATTTCTCTCTTTTGGAAGTTTATTCGTTATTTTGCGCTTAATAAATAAATATTCATCCAAAAGAGAGAAAATTCATGCAGCCTGTCATCACGAAATTACCTTCTTTTAAATTGTCTTTGATTCCGGTTTTATCTTTAGTGCTTTTGCTTATTGTGAATGTGCGCATATTCGGAGAGGAATCACTCGACGGTTCCATTCAAATTGTTTTGCTATTGGCTACGGCAATTACCTGCGGACTTTCTATGTGGAGGCTAAAAACCCCCTGGGCGAATTTTGAAAAAGGATTTATTCATAGTGTAGCCAATTCGACACCGGCTATACTTGTTTTGCTCTTGATCGGAGCGATGGCCGGAACCTGGATGCTCAGCGGGATCATTCCTGCAATGATTTATTATGGTTTACAGGTTATCAATCCATCTGTTTTCCTGGCGACGGCTTGTGTCGTATCTGCTATGATTTCCGTAAGTACGGGAAGCTCATGGACAACGATTGCCACAGTCGGGGTAGGTTTGTTAGGTGTGGGTAAAGCTTTGGGTTTCGATCCGGGATGGATTGCGGGAGCGATCATATCCGGAGCTTATTTCGGTGATAAGGTATCACCGCTTTCTGAAACAACAAACATGGCTGCGACTACAGCCGGTGCTAATTTGTTTTCACACATCCGGTTCATGATGCTTACGACGGTACCTTCTTTCGTAATCACTCTTTTGGTGTTTTTCCTCTATGGGCTTTTCGGAAGTCATACGGGAGAAGTAAAGGTAGAAGAGCTGACTTCGGCCCTGCAGGCAACTTATAACATTACACCTTTTTTATTTGTTATTCCGCTTATCGTGTTGGTAATGATCGCTAAAAAGATCCCTTCGATCGTAGTTCTGTTTACGGGCGTGACTCTCGGTGCAATCGGAATTATGGTTTTCCAACCGGAATTGTTGAAACAGCTCAGTGGCGAAATGACAGGTTTCGGAGCCAGAATTATGGTGGCATTTAAAGCGGCTTATGGTCCGATGAGTCCCGACACCGGTAGTGCTATGCTTGATTCGCTTATCGCGACCAAGGGGATGAGAGGGATGCTGAATACGGTATGGCTGATTATTTGTGCGATGTGTTTCGGTGGAGCGCTTGAGGGAAGCGGCATGTTGCAGACGATCACGCAGAAACTGGTTTCAATGATGCGCTCGACTTTTTCTACCGTCGCATCGACCACGGGAGCCTGTCTGTTTCTGAATTTTTCTACCGGAGATCAGTATATTTCTATTCTGTTGCCCGGAAGAATGTTCTCTTCGGTATATAAAAAGAAAGGATACGTTCCCGAATTGTTAAGTCGTACCCTGGAGGATTCTGCTACGGTAACGTCGGTGCTGATTCCATGGAACAGTTGCGGTATGGCTCAGTCATCGGTTCTGGGTGTAGCTACCCTTGTATATTTTCCATACTGTTTTTTCAATTGGTTAAGTCCGTTGATGACTCTTTTAATTGCTGCTATCGGATATAAGATACGTCAGACAGAGCCAGAGCCCGATGCAGAAGCAGAAGTGATCGGGGATGTGGTTCCCGATGCAGGGGTTTAAAGAGAGATAGGGGTTAAATGGTTTTTCAGAAAGAAAAACACAATAGATATTTTCGAATCTGAACAGAAAAGGTCATCCTGATTGGGATGGCCTTTTCTGTGTTATGGGGCGATTGATTTTATCATAATTCCTTCACCTTCGTTTTTTCAATCGTTGTCTTACAGAAAGAAATTGGTTACGTTTATTAAAGCTTGTTTACTGAACAAAAGTTATAAAAACCATGTTCTAAATCAAATTAAATAAACGGTTATGGATGTCAGAAGAACAATATATCTTTTATTTCTTTTGGGTAATCTTTTCACAATAAGTGCACAGGCGCAGGTTTCCCTGAGTTTTGAGGAGTCGTTGAATTTGCTGTTGGAAAATAACAAAAGTATCCAGATTGCTAAAAAAGAAACCGATATCGCCAAATCAGAACACCAACGGATGAACGCGTTTTGGTATCCGAATCTTTCGGCCTCGGGTGGTTACATGCATATGTCGAACAAGATCGAGGTAAAACAGTCTCTGTCATCTTTGACAAACCCTGTAAAAGATTTCATCGGGGGGATTTTGCCCGATGATCAGCTGATTGCTGCGATTTTGGATAAGATCGGATCTTATTCGCTGACTTTCCCGCTTACGTCTCAGGATCTTACTTCGATTGATGCCAATATCGTATGGCCTGTATTTACCGGGGGTAAGAGGATTTTTGCATCCCGAATCGGCAAGTCGCTAGTCGAGGTTGCGCGCCAGAATGAGAGTCAGGTATCAGCTTTGTCGCAAGTAGCATTGGTGGATACTTATTATGCCCTTCGGTTGGGTAAAAAAGTGGTCGATGTGCGAAAAGAAACCTATCAGGCTCTCAGTAAACAATATCAGGATGCGTTGAGTTTGGAGGCTAATGGTTTGATTAATAAGGCTGAGAGGCTCGTGGTGCAGGTAGGGATGAATGAAGCCAAAAGGGAATATGAAACTGCACAAAAAAATTATGATGTGGCTCAATCTGCGTTCAAAAGTCTGATCCCGATGGATGAGTCAGCACCAATTGATCCGGTTTCTCCCCTGTTTATTTGTGATACTGTGCCTTCGTTGCTTTATTTTCAGTCGCTTTTGCCGACAAATAATCATTTGGTGAAGCAACTCAGGATTCAGGAGAATATCGCAAAATACGAAGAAAAAATCGGAAAAACAGGATATGCGCCCAATATAGCCCTGATCGGGAAACAGACACTTTATGCTCATGGAGTAAGTAAATATTTGCTTCCCAGAACGATGATCGGAGTTGGATTTACCTGGAATCTTTTCGATGGTCTGGATCGTGAAAAGAAGATTACACAAGCTCGTCTGACTGCCCGCGCATTAGCCATCGGACAAGAAAAGGCTCTGGATGACCTGAGTGTGTTGGTCGAACAGTCGTATACCAATTTACAAATAGCCAGAGATAATGTCAAAGCGCTCGACACTACGATCGCATTGAGTCGGGAATTGTTACGGATGCGTGAGAAAGCATATGCGGAGGGGATGGCAACTTCGACCGAAGTTTTGGATGCCCATGTGGGGTTGTCGAAAGTTCGGGTAGCCTTTTTACTTGCCTATTATCAGTTTGATACAGCTTTGATGAATCTGCTTTCCACTTGCGGGATACCGGAAGATTTTTCATCGTATAAAAATGCAGGTAAAACGGATGGTTATTTATTTGAATGAAACAAAAACAAAACCAGAAGCACTGAAGCAAAATAAAAAACAAAATACAGGATATGGAAAAGTCTAAAAAAATATTGATGTATGCCTTTTCAGCCATCTTGCTTATCATGCTGATCATATCGGCTGCGGGAATCATTTCGATGCGAAAAAAACCTGAAATTCTGCAAGGTCAGATCGAAGCGACCGAAATACGTGTTTCCGGCAAGTTGCCCGGCAGGATTGATCGCTTTCTGGTACAAGAGGGGGATAGTGTAAAACTGGGAGATGGGTTAGTACTGATCAATTCGCCGGAAGCTATGGCAAAATACGATCAGGTTTCAGCACTCGAAGATGTTGCAAAGTATCAGAATATTAAAATCGATAAGGGTACCCGGAAACAAATCATAGAATCGGCTCTTCAATTATGGAATCAGGCTAAAGCCGATTTGTCTTTGGCTCAGATTACGTATGATCGGATTAGCCGTCTTTATCAGGACAGTGTGGTTACTTCTCAGCGGAAGGATGAGGTACAGACGCTTTATAAAAATGCAATGGCTGCCGAAAAGGCTGCTCAGGCTCAGTATCAGATGGCATTAGACGGGGCGCAGGTTGAAGATAAAGAGAGTTCGAAATCGATGGTCGATGCCGCGCAAGGTGGGGTTGTCGAGGTTTCTGCCTTGCTCAAGGATACTTTGTTAAGTGCTCCCGAAAGCGGTCAGATCTCTAAGATTTTTCCGAAACGTGGCGAACTGGTCGGTGCCGGGATGCCTATCATGAATCTGGTTGTTTTGGAAGATGCTCATGTGGTACTCAACGTACGTGAAGACCTGATGCCATCCTTCCGGATGAACGGAACTTTCAAGGCCAGTGTTCCTGCCATCGCAAAAGACGAAATCGAATTTCAAATCTATTATATCAGTCCGATGGGTAGTTTCGCTACCTGGCGTTCGACCAAAGAGACGGGGAGTTACGATCTGAGAACTTTCGAGATACATGCCCGTCCGACAGCACAAATCGCCGGATTACGTCCGGGAATGTCTGTTCTGGTTAATATGGATCGTCAGGATTCAAATAAATAAACAGGGATGAGGAAGTATTTTATAGCCGTGGTTAAACGCGAAATGGAACGCATGGTTTCCAGACGACTGTATTACGGAGCAACGCTTATTTTGCCGTTATTCTGTATCTTTTTCATGGCTACGATCTTCAATAACGGGCAGATGGAGAATATCCCGATCGGAATCGTCGATCTGGACAGAACTTCGGGCTCGCGTAGTATCATTCGTAATGTAGACGCTGTACCCACTTTATCTGTTACTATGTATTTTGATAATGCGGCAGCAGCACGGTTAGCCACACAGGAAAAGAAAATTTACGGCTATCTCGTCATTCCCCGCGATTTCGAATCCCGGATGATGGATAACAAAAGCACATCGCTCGATTATTACTATCATTATGCTTTGCTGAGCGTAGGCGGTGAGGTAATGGGCGCATTTGAAAATGTTCTCGAACCGATCAGTATTACTCCCGTACTCATGACGGGCATGAGTCTGGGGTTGACTTCGGATCAGATACTGAGCTTCGTCATGCCAACGCAACAACGGAGTCAGGCTTTATTCAATCCTGATCTGGATTATTCGGTATATCTGAGTGTGCCTTTTTTCTTTATACTTTTTCAGATACTCATCCTGTTGACCACTGTCTATATCGTGGGCACGGAACTGAATAATAAAACAGCGAAACAATGGCTGGATTGCGCCGGTGGTAATATGGTGATCGCAATAACCGGAAAGCTTTTGCCTTATAGCCTGATTTATATCGTGATGACCATCTTTGCGAATTATGTTATGTTCGGGCTGATGCACATACCTTTCACCTGTCATTTTTTACCTTTGATATTTTCGGCTGTTCTGCTTGTTTTCGCATCTCAGGGATTCGGATTGTTCCTTTTTATGATTTTTCCGGTGATGGGAATTATCATAAGTATCGTATCGATGGTTGGTTCCTTGGGTGCCACACTGAGTGGCGTAACATTCCCTGTTCCTGATATGCATCCGATCGTTTATGAGGCAAGTTTTCTGTTTCCGATACGGCACTATGTGCTGATTAATCAGAATTTACTGTACGGCGACTATGGATTTGCCTATACCTGGCATAATTATGTGATTCTTTTGGTTTTTATATTATTGCCCTTGTTGCTGATGGGACGTTTGAGAAACGTAATATTAACGAATAAATATGATGGAATCGAATAAACGACAATCGGTTTTTTATCGGATGTTTCAGCTGATGAAGAATGAATACATAACGATAACTTCCAGCTATGCGATTACCCTGGTATTGCTGGGAGGGATTTTCGTTTATGGACTTTTATACAATTACATGTATCAGCCCAATGTAATCCGGAATGCTCCGGTTGCAGTGGTCGATAATTCGAAAACACCAATGAGCCGGGATTTTATTCAGATGCTGGATGCAACTCCGGAAGTAAAGGTGCTCACAGATGGCGTGGATTTTATTGAAGCAAAAGAACTGATGAAAAAAAATGATGTTGTCGGGATTCTTCTGATTCCGGATCGGTTTGAAAAAAAAATCGAACAGGGAGAAGAAACGTTAACGATCATGTATCAAACTACGACTGCTTTTTTGTATTACCTCGCCGTGCAGAACGCTACGGCTTTTACCATGAAGAGTTTCAATGATCAGATCCGGCCGGATCAGTTGGTTTTTCTTCCGGAAGATGCAGCCCCGGTAATGGCACAGGCTCAATCGCCGGTTTCGGTAAACGGAACTGCTTTGTATAATTATACCGAAGGGTATGGTACTTATCTGATTCCCGCAGTTCTGATGGTGATTATTTTCCAAACCTTATTAATGGTAATTGCCATGATAAGCGGAAAAGAGCGACATACCGGTTCGATACGTAATTATCTTCCCGATTCGAATTCCTTCTGGTCAATGAGCAAAGTCATTGTGTCCAAAACAATGATATATTGTTTGTTGTATGCATTGTTTTCTGTGTTTCTGCTTGGTCTGATGCCGGTTTTATTCGATTTGCCGAATATCGGAAATCCGGTTGCGATTATTCAATTGCTTATTCCATATTTACTTGCAACTTCTTTTTTCGGTCTTGCCGCTTCTGTGTTTTTTACCGACCAGGATGGGCCATTGCTGATGATCACTTTTTTTTCGGTGGGTTTGATTTTCCTTTCAGGCGTGTCGTATCCACTTGAACTGATGCCCTGGTACTGGCGCATGGCTCATTTTGTGATTCCTGCGGCGCCGGCAACCCTGGCATTTGTGAAAATAAATTCGATGGGAGCAGGAATTTCTGAAATATCACTCCAATATACAGTATTGTGGATTCAATGTATCGCATACTTTGTTCTGGCCTGTCTGGCCTATCGCTATAACGTCCGAAAAGCCACAAAACAATAAATAGAACGCAGCCTGAATCTGCACATCCGTTAAAATAGCAGTCAGTTGCCTGCTGCATATAAATGCTGTTTTAAGGTCGTAAAATAGTCTGTTTTTTCTATGTTTGCTCAGCATATTAATGTTACATTTGACCCATAGGGAATGAGTTGCTATTCCCAAAAAACGGAGGGGAAGAGGATAATATCGAGGGGATTGAAGAACAAAAATGTTATAATACAGTTTTATATATATTAATATTGGTGTGTGTTTTTTTAATATCCGGACAAAATCATGGAACAAAAACATTATTCAGGGCTTACAGATCAGGAAGTGCTTCAAAATCGCAGTTTGTATGGAGAAAATATATTGACGCCTCCCGAACAAGAGCCGGTATGGAGAAAATTTCTCAAAAAATTTCAGGATAAGATCATAATCATTCTGCTTGTCGCTTTATTAGCTTCAATCGGTGTCGCTTTCTACGAGTATTTTGCCGAAGGGAAGGGCTGGAATGTTTTTTTGGAACCGATGGGGATTCTGATTGCAGTCTTGTTGGCTACCCTCGTCGGCTTTCTTTTTGAACTGAATGCGGATCGTAAATTCCGGATACTGAATCAGGTCAATGACGACACGTTGTTCAAAGTGATTCGGAATGGCGGTGTCACAGAGGTTTCCAAGAAAGATATCGTCAAAGGAGATATCGTTTTACTCAATGGAGGAGACGAAATACCAGCCGATGGACGATTGCTTGAAAGCGTCTCGCTGCAGGTGAATGAATCGACATTGACCGGTGAGCCTCTGACCCGTAAAAGCGCAGATACGTCGGAAGAAGATAAAGAGGCTACTTATCCCTTGTGGCAAGTACTGAAGGGTACCACTGTTGTTGAGGGGCATGGTG
>JBOFCW010000253.1:0-8478 GCA_051646395.1 Bacteroidales bacterium | reverse complement strand
CTCTGCAGAGTCTTCAGTAGGGGGCACTTTCCGCGAAAGGGGTAATCGTATCCTTGACAGGTAATTATTCAATAATCCGGATCTTCTAACGCTCACCTAAAAGTAAATAACATTTTTTCAAAAAAATGCAGTCGCTGTTTCGTTCCTAAAATTGTATCTTTAGTAATAGAAACCCCTTTAATTAATAGTTATGAAAGGTATTTATTTCTGCATGGTGAGTTTTGGCTTGATTTTACTGTCAGCTTCCTGCAAACCGAAGACTGCGTCTACAGAATCGAAGGAAAATAACCAAGCCGAAGTGCAGGTGTCAGATCAACATACTGCGCAAACTTCACTTGATTATCCCGGTATTTATGAAGGGACGATTCCGGCGGCAGATTGTCCGGGTATCAAAGTGACTTTGATACTGAATAAAGATAAAACATATCAGATGACGAATGATTACATCGATAGAAAAGATGCTAGTTATACCGATAAGGGCGCTTATACGATTGATGGGAATTATGTGACTCTCGATCATAAGGATGGGGCTCCTCAATATCTGAAGGTCGAAGAAGGTCAGATTCGGATGCTGGATGCAGAAAAGCAGGTGATTCCGGGTGAAATGGGTAATCATTATATTTTAAAACAGACAAAAGTCTTTTGATAAATTAAACGGTGTATGATACCCTCGTTTGATCGGGGTATGATACACCGTTATTATTTTTAGTACGTAGTGTTACGGAAGAATTTTCTCATTTCCTTCCCAAAGATTGGTGGCTGTATTTCCCAAATATGAACGTGTATTCACGCCTGAAAGAATTGGAGGATGAAAATAGAAGATTGGAGCGGATCTCCGTAGATTTGGTACTCAATAGCTAATAATGAAAATACAGCCCAAATAAGGGGGCGCATATCTCAATTATTGGTAAGTTTTGGTAGTTTTATTCAGACAAAGTTCGTGATGCTGTTGTTGCCTTATCATACATCAAGCATATTAATAAGCAAGCAGGAACAGCAATCAGTGAGATGATTCCTAATGCGCCAATCGTAAGGGCATAGTATAGTTGTTTTAAAAACGCGATTTCAATTAACAATACCGGAATTGGCATGATGAACAAGATCCACTTTTTATTCAGGAATCGGATGATTAAAAACAATACACCCGTTAATGATGGAATCAGGAAGAAGAAGTTGTCTTTAATGATCAGATAAGAAATAAAAGCTTCTATGCTTAAAAAAGTGATTAGTGCCAAATTCCATTCTTCTTTCAAAATGGAAGGATTTTTCCCTCTCCAATGGTTATAGCCAACAATAGTGATAAGCAGGATAAATACAATCGCGATTTGAATATCATATTTGATATAAGTGGTATGTGTGATATGGAAGGGTTCGCCTTGAATTTTAGCAATAAGCCATGCAACCAGAGTTCCTCCGGCTAACAATCCTAATCCGAGTATTAGCATTCCTGCAGTTTTGAGAAGTAACGAACCGATTCGGACTTTGTGCTTTTTAATGGAAAGAAAAAGCACAAAGAGGAACAAAATAAAAGTGCTCCAATTGATTATGCCCCAGGTATAATCTGTAACACGGATGATTCCCCAATAAGGGGCAGTGAAATATAACTGATTTTCATCTGCCTGAAACATTGCTCTTTGCCTATATTTCTCTGCAGTCAGAAACTTTTTCACCATAGGAGAGATTTGCAAGAGATAGTGACCGATTGATTCGGGTGATATTGCATGGAGATTATCCAATTCCGTATGATATTTGTCAAGATTATCGATCACAGCGAAGCTCATTCCCGGAATCGAATCTCGGATGCATCCGAAATCGGTATAATTGGGCATGAACTGGTAAACTAATGTTGTCAGTGAATAGCTGTATGGAAATTGGGCATTTTCATACAGATCGAGTAAGGGTTTATTGCCAGGTGATGTTTCGAAAAGTAGTGCCGGACCTTTGGTCCCTCTGGCATCGATATTTATAGCCAAACCGACCGATTCGAATATTTCGTAGTTATCAGAAACGGCTTTCTTCATGCCGGCAGTATATTCTTCTTCAAGATCCGTGAAAAGAATGCATAAGCCCTGCTTCCATTCGGATCTGTAGGAGATGGCCTGATTTAATAATTCGAGGATGATGCCTACGCCATAGCCATTATCGGCAGCTCCATATGAATAGAGGGTCGAATCACGTGGAGAGGGTTTTCCGGTTGAGTCATAATGGGCGATAAGCGTCAGATAGGAAGTAGTGTCGGACATTTGTTCAGGCTCGATCCTGACAAAAATATTTTTGGCTGTAACATAGGTTCCTATACGGGTTTTTATGGAATCATAAATATAAACTTCAGGTTTAAGATCGTAATATTTCAATGAATTTGAAAGGTAATTGGCAATTCTCTCTCTCTCTGCCGGGTTTCTGAAAGAATGTGGTGACTGGCTTATTTCCCCGATACTTTCTATAACCCGATTTACAGCTTCATTCGATTCTGTCAGTTTAAATGACGGATAATGCCAGGCAAAAAGACTGGTGGCCAGTAGAATGAATAGAAACAATATCTTCGGGTATAGTTTGTTGGGCATTGATCATTCTTTTTAAAAATCAGAAAAAAATGTATCAAATCTAGTCGCGAGAATATGCTTGATACCATTTTATGAAATTGCGCATTCCCTCTTCCAGGTCTGTTTTGGGTTCGAATCCGAATTCGTCTTTTAATGGGCTAATCTCGGCGAATGTACGCAAAACATCTCCGACAGGAAGAGGTTTATAAATCTTATCTGCATTTTTATTGGTTATCGTCTCGATTAAGTGTACCAGATCGTTTACGCATATGGGTTTGCTATTGCCAATATTGTAAATGCGGTATAAAGGAATATCGCTTGTTACCTTTTTTTGGGTTATCGATTTGATTCCTTCAACAATATCATCGATGTAAGTGAAATCACGCCACATGTCGCCATGGTTGTTTAAGTGTATGGGTCGATCATGAAGGATTGAATCTGTGAAAATATAAGGAGCCATATCCGGTCGTCCCCAGGGGCCGTAAACAGTAAAAAAACGCAATCCGGTAACATGGAAATGGTGTGTATGCGCATAGGCATAAGCCATCAGTTCGTTCGCTTTTTTTGTTGCGGCATAAAGGCTTGCCGGTTTGTCGGTCTGATCTTGTATGGAATAAGGGATTTTTTCATTCATTCCATACACGCTCGAGCTACTTGCGAAGAGTAAATGTTTTATTCCGAATTTATCGCAAGAATTGAGTACTTGGAAGAATCCGATTATATTGGCATTAATATAACTGTCTGGATCTTTTAGACTATATTGTACTCCAGCCTGTGCCGCAAGATGCAAAACAAGGTCGAAATGGCGTGATTTGAATACAGACTGTAATTGGTGATTGTTACAGATATCAACCTTCAAAAATGAAAAATTCGAAAACTTATCACTTGTGATTGGTTTTATTGAGTTTATATCTCTGCGCATGATGCCCAGTTCTTTTAACCGGGCGTATTTCAGAGTCGGGTCGTAGTATGCATTCAGGTTATCGATTCCGGTGATATGATGACCTGCCTCAAGTAGTTTTTTTGCTGCGTGCATTCCGATAAAACCTGCAGCTCCTGTTATTAATATATTCATGGATTATTTTATTTAATCGATTAGATAAACTTTGTATTTCCCAGCCGTTGAATAGGTCTTATGATTGAGCCAATTGGCAAGGGTATCATTTTTTTCGATCGTCTTTTCGCGTATGAATAAAATATAGGGTCGTTTATAGTTTTCGGAAGATGAAAGATGACTGAATGAATCGGCTTTTCTCAGCGACGTGCCAAGATAGACTTCCATATTTTCAGCTCTTCCGATTCCGAAAGATATATAACGGGGTGTCTTATATCTGATTCCTAACTCTTTCCCTTTTTCTGCTATCCCTTTCATGCCAAGATAGTCGTTGAAAGAGGAGATTTGGAACGAGTTCAGAAAAAGGAAAAGAATGATAGATCCGGCGCAAACGCCGAGTGAATCGACCGTGTTTTTTCTTTTCAAAAACCATAATCCGGTCAAACCACCGGCGGTCAGAATGATGACAGAAATTAGAGAAAGGATAAAGGAATTCAGTCTGAATGGCAGTTGTTGTTCGATATACAAATAAACAGGAAGGGCACAGCATAACGCCAGCATTGGGATTGCTGCCAATATTCTGATTCCTACTCCGGCTTTCATTTCTTTCAACGCAAGAAAGCTGCCATAAACGAAGAAAGGATAGATAGGTAATAGGTAGATATCGACTTTAGAGCTTATCAGAGACAGAATCAGGAAAGTGGTAACGATAATTACGCTGAAAAAAAGGAGTATCTGGTTTGTTCTATATAGTTTTTCCCGAATACTTTTTATTAGTATTACGATGCAGAATAATGACCAGGGAGCTGCTAAGAGCCAAAACCGGACAAGATAGAAATAGCCGGGTTGCTTGTGATGGAATGAATCGACAGCCCGATCGATCGTTTGATGAAAAAGCAGATTATTCAGATAATCTTTTCCTCCCTCATAGTAAACTCCAGCAAACCAAATAGCACAAAGCGATAGAAGAACCATCCATGTTTTCCAACCTAAAAACGATCCGATTTTTTTCAGGTCTTTTCGGATAATAAGAAAAGCGATTATCGAAAAAACCGGAATAATCAGTGCGACCGGACCTTTTGTGAAGATGCCTAAAAATAAAAATAAAGGAAAAAGCATTTCGTCATCTTTGTTCCCTCTTCCTGTGTATTGTTTGTAGAAGATATATAAAGATAAGATGATAAAGAAGGTCATTAACAAGTCCATTCTTAGAACCAAAATGGCGCCTGTAAATAGTCCGGTAGTTAGCAGGGTTAGCATGGGAGGGAGGAGCGTTTTTCCATTTTTTTGATCTGGAAAACACCATTTATTCATGATCCATAAAATGCCGGCAGTAATTATGAGGTTGATTATACCCATGAAGATCATCAGATTTTCGCCAGCGATCATACGACCTATCATCATAATCCAGAAATACAAAGGGGGTTTATCTGCATATGGTATTCCATGATTATTGAATACGACAACGGATCCGTTGTTGATTGCTTCGTCAACGATGCTGACATACCTCAATTCGTTGTTCGGCGTATAATCCCTTATTATGTAAATCGGAAAAAAAAGAGCCAACGGGATCAGGTAGATTAATATGTTTTTTATCGTTTTCATCCTTATGTATGATTTTATCAGCAACAATTTCATCTGAATTGTTGGTGTATTTTATTTCAACAATCTCTTTTGTTGAGTTGGTTGTAGAATGTTTAAATTTGAGATTGTTGTGTCGTCTTTCTGAGAATAAACAGATTCCGGATATAAACGAACAATCCGGTTCCTTGTCCGATAATCAGTACCGGATCGTGCCGGAATATAGCATAGGATAGAATGATGAAAGCCCCTCCGATGCTGATATACCAAAATCCTGCCGGTAATATCGATTCCTCGCGTTTTTTTGAATAAAGCCATTGATAAATGAAACGCATCGTAAATATGATTTGACCCGCAGATCCCCATAATAATACTCTGACCGGGATTTCTTCATTGAAGAAAAGACGGTCGAGAGAATTTTGCCAATCAAGGAGTAGCCATCCCGTGGCAATCATTGGGAATGAAAAAAATAAGATGCGAATGAAGGAAGGCATTTTTCGCCAATTATCCTGAATCTTAAGGTTCCAGATGTAGATGTAATATGATAAAAGTTGCCCAAGTAAGATAGCAAAATCGTCTCTTACCCAGCCATAGATAAATAACAGAAAGGATGCAGTCATGCTGAGTTGCCAAAAAATGACAGGAGACAAAACCTTTCTTGCCTTTTCCGACAGAATCCATTGGATCAGAAAACGTGCGAAGAAAAGCGATTGTGCCAAAAAACCAATTGTATAAATCAATATTTCCATGTTCGTTTTCAAAGCTGGTTTTCCTTTATCTTATATCTGATATATCTTTTTTCCATCCATTTGTAAGCGAAACAATCAACAAAGGGTGCTATCATTCGATTCTTGAGATTGTACTTTGCCTCGCCTGCCATGCGGGGAAAATGTCTGACCGGTATTTGATAAATCGTACCGCCATGTAGTAAAACCAAAGCCGGAAGGAAACGGTGCATTCCTTTAAAAAACGGTATTTCCCTGGCTATAGGAGTTTGGATGATTTTAAGTGGACATCCAGTATCCTCTACCCCGTCGTTTGTCATTTTTCTTCGAAAACCATTGGCGATTTTGCTGCTCATCCGTTTTGTAAATGAGTCTTTTCTATTCGAGCGAATTCCGGTTACCAGACTATGGTTTTTAATATAGGGGATTAGAAGTTCAAAATCTTCTGGAGAAGTCTGTAAGTCAGCATCGATATAGGCTACAAAGGGAGATGCTGTTTTCTCAAAACCGGCTTTTAAAGCTGCACTTAATCCGTAATTATGGTCGAAGGAAAGGAAATAGAAGTTCTCATTTTCATTGCATGCTTTTTTTATTAATTCGAGGCTGTTGTCTTTAGAACCGTCATTAATGAATATGACGCAGCTTTTTAATTTAGCATGGTTCAGATAATCGGTTAATTCTTTTTGTAAACGCTGAATATTATCTGCTTCATTGTATAATGGAACCAATATGGTCATTTCATAGTTTTGAGTGTGATTCATAGAGCATGTTCTTATTCGATAGTTTTTACATTCGTAATAACAGTTTAAGTTATTAAATGGTTTCTGATAGATTTATTTGTAATAGTGTTTTTGGAAAAAAATATTTTTTGAGTCAAAAAAAGTGTAAAAGTGAATAATGAGATTTGATTTTGTTTACATTTGTCGCCGTTTTAAAAAAAGAAACTCAACAAAGGTTTGTGTAATGAAAAAGTTATTATTGGGAGTGTCCATTTTGCTGATGATGGCAAGTTGTTCCCAAAAAGTAGTGAATCAAGAAGAAAATCAGGGAAGTGTAGAAACGCATGTTTTGCATGCTCCGGATGTGGATCCGAAATCACCTTCAGAAGTTATTGAAATTTTAAAAAGCGGGAATCGTCATTTTGTTGAAAAGCATTTGAGTAATCGTGATGCGATGGCTCAGCTGATCGAGTCTGCGAATGATGGGCAGCATCCATTAGCAATCGTATTATCTTGTATTGATTCGCGAGTGCCGGTAGAAACAATTTTTGATAAAGGAGTAGGGGATTTATTTGTAGCTCGAGTGGCTGGTAATATTGTAAATCCGGATATTCTCGGAAGTATGGAGTATGCTTGTGAGCATTCAGGATCGAAGGTTGTCGTGGTTTTAGGACATGAGTGTTGTGGAGCTGTTCATTCTGCTTGTGAGCATGTTGATGCTGGTAATATGACGCAGATGCTGGCTAAAATTCAACCTGCTATTGACAGTTGTGCGCAAGTGGCAAAAGTGACGGATACGCCCGAATTTGAAAATGAAGTGATGCGAAAAAATGTTGAGCTGATGGTAAACCGTGTTCGTAATGAGAGCGAGATTTTAAGCCATATGGAGCATGAGGGTAAAATATTAATCGTCGGCGCTGTGTTTAATCTGCATTCAGGTCTTGTGGAATTTATTTTGTAAATCGTACATTTGTATCTTGATTTAAGAAATAAGTGAATATAGATGAGAACTAAACCGGTAAAAGCAAAATACCAGGAATATGCTGAAAAAAACAAGCTGTTTCTGGAAGAGAATGCAAAAAAGGAGGGTATTGAAATTTTGCCTTGTGGAATACAGTATCGAGTAATAGAAGCAGGATCGGGAGTGAAACCAACGATTCAATCTATCGTACAAGTATTTTATAAAGGGAAACTGATTGATGGACGGGAGTTTGATTCTAATATGAAAGATTCTGTTCCCAGTGCATTTCGATTAAGAGAAGTAATCTCCGGATGGCAGTTAGCTCTGGTGGAAATGCCGGTAGGATCTAAATGGGAAATATTTATCCCTGCTCATCTTGCATATGGAGGAGAGGCAGCGGGTATTATTCGTAAATATTCCACGCTGATTTTTGAGGTGGATTTAAAAGGGATTGCTTAAGCAATCCCTTTTTTTATAATGGTATTCGCACCCATATCCACTTTGGAATAAGCTTCCAAAAAAGAGTGAGGCAATAATATCTTTTATCTATGATGGCGACCCGTTTGTTTTTTTCAATTGCTGCATAAATTTGCTTTGCTGTTTTGGTAACTTCCATGAGCATGGGATAATTTCTCTGAGCGAGCAGTTCTGTATTTACGAATCCAGGGCGAATATCCGTAAATTTGATATCGTAATTTTTGCTTCTTGCAAGTTGTTCAAGAGCTTCCATATAAGTATTCTGATATCTTTTTGTCGCAGAATAAGATGGTGCAACACCGATTCCTTTGGTTCCTGCAATCGAGCTGATTATCGCTAAATGGCCGTGGTTCTGTATTTTAAAATAATCGAAAGCCATGGTTGTCATTCTAGTAAATCCAGCCACATTGGTTTCAAC
>JBOFCW010000210.1:0-12671 GCA_051646395.1 Bacteroidales bacterium | reverse complement strand
GAGAAATCTGTGGTGTGCCGATGCCTGATGGTATGGTTGAGAATCAGAAATTCGAAACTCCGATCATCACTCCGACAACAAAAGCCGATGCAGGACATGATGAAGATATCTCAAAAGAAGAGATTATCGCACAGGGAATAGTAAACCGTGAAGATTACGAAGCTCTTGAAAAATACACACAGGCTTTGTTTGCGCGCGGAAGCGAAATGGCTGCCGAGAAAGGACTGATCCTGGTAGATACGAAATATGAGTTTGGCAAAGCGAATGGACAGATCATTCTGATGGATGAGATCCATACACCTGATTCTTCCCGTTATTTCTATGCCGATGGTTATGCAGACCGCTTGGCCAAAGGTGAGCAGCAGAAACAGCTATCAAAAGAGTTCGTTCGCCAATGGTTGATCGAAAACGGATTCCAGGGGCAAGAGGGACAGCAGGTTCCTTTTATGTCGGAGGAATACTGCAACAGCGTTTCGGATCGTTATATCGAGCTTTATGAGAATATTCTGGGCGAAAAATTCGTCAAAGCTGACATCAATGATGTAGCTTCGCGTATCGAAAAGAACGTAACAGAATTTCTTAACAGCTATCAGAAGTAATGCCAAAAAAATATCAGGCTGAAAAAATTGTACCCTATCAGGGAGATGAGTCGAAATCCGCTCAGATTGAGCGGATGTTCGATTCGATCGCTCATTCGTATGATAAACTGAATATCACTTTGTCAATGGGAATTGACCGGTTGTGGCGGAGAAGCGCGATGAAAGCACTTCAGGCATACGAGCCCGCTCGTATTCTTGATGTAGCGACCGGTACAGGCGATCTTGCCATACTGGAGGCTAAAAAACTGAATCCAGACAACGTTACCGGGATTGATTTGTCGGAGGGAATGTTGGCCATCGGTCGCCAGAAAGTCGAAGAGGCAGGTTTGGGAAATAAGATAACCCTGGATTGTCAGGATTGTCTGGATTTAAAATTTGCCGATAATACTTTCGATGCGATAACGGTTGCCTTCGGGGTCAGGAACTTTGAAGAACTTGAAAAAGGCTTCAACGAGATGTATCGGGTATTAAAACCGGGAGGTGTTTTACTTGTATTGGAATTATCGACACCGGAACATTTTCCGATGAAACAATTGTATAATTTCTATTCATCTACGGTAATCCCTTTGTTCGGCAGACTTGTTTCCAAAGATCGATCGGCTTATGATTATTTGAACAAATCGGTGAAAGCCGTTCCTCAGGGAGAAGAGATGGCTTCGATTTTCAGAAAGGTAGGATTCAGTAACGTACGTTTCGATCAATATACGTTTGGAATTTGTACGAATTACATGGGAGAGAAGATCAGCAAATAAAAGCATTGCATAAGCTAAAAAAAGATGATACTGATTTACTATGTATCATCTTTTTTTTAGCTTGACTTTTGAAAGGTAAGATTGTTCGGCTTATTATAAAAAAGTATTGTAAAAATAAGAGACTGTCTGATAGTTTCTTATTTCAAGGGAATGCCGAAAGTTTTTTGTTTATTTTTCAGGGTTCATTTTAAACTTGTTGAACAGCCATCTCTTTTCATAGATTTTATGATACTACCTTTTGTCTATTTCAATGTAAACTGAGCCGACTTCACATCGCGGCTGTTTCCGCCGATCATTACCGTGAAATCTCCTGGTTCGGCGAGATATTGAAGTTCGTAGTTATAATATTTCAATAGCTCGGGAGTAATCTCGAAGGATACGTTGATGGTTTCTCCTGCTTTGATCATTCGTTTTTCAAAACCTTTAAGCTCCATCACGGGGCGGGTAGAGGTCCCGACGATGTCACGAATATAGAGCTGAATCACTTCCGATCCGTCTTTAGTTCCGGTATTGGTCACATCCACAGATGCTGTGATGGTACCTTTTTCATCCATGCTGCCTGCACTCAGTTTAACATCCCCATAGGCGAAGGTTGTATAGCTTAATCCGAAACCGAATGGGTATAATGGTTCGTTCGGAACATCAAGGTAACTGGTTGTGAATTTGGTGAACCATTGCGGTTGCGGACGTCCGGTCATTTTGTGATTGTAGTGAATAGGAACTTGTCCTGCAGATTGTGGGAATGACATGGTCAGTTTACCGCCCGGATTCACATCTCCGAATAATACATCCCCGATCGCCTCGGCTGCTTCCGAACCACCGAACCATACATTCAGGATAGAAGGAATATTTTCCTGTTCCCATTTCAAAACCAATGGGCGACCGGTAAACAATACCATCACGACCGGTTTGCCGGTTTTGAGCAGAGCCTGTAATAGTCGTTGTTGAGCATCAGGAATATTGATATCGGTGCGGCTGCTGGATTCTCCGCTCATCTCGGCCAGTTCACCTACTGCAGCAACAATCACATCGGCCTGAGAGGCTACTTGTAAAGCTTCTTTAATCATTTCTTCTGCGGTACGGTTATCGCGACCGATTCCTTTTCCGAAGGCAGAGGCACGTTCTTCATATGCGGCATCATCAATCACGTTGCTTCCTTTGGCATAAAGGATCTTTGTGTTTTCACCAGCCACGGTCTGTAAACCTTCGATCAGAGTCGACGGTTTTTCGAAATCGGCAGCTACGCTCCAGGTTCCGGGCATATTTGATCGTGTATTTGCCAAAGGACCGACAACCGCGATGGTGCCCTGTTTTTTCAACGGCAGGATGTTTTTGTCATTTTTCATCAGAACAAAACTCTCTGCAGCCATTTTTCTTGCGAAAGCCCGGTTTTCCGGAGTGTAGACATCTTTTGCAGGGCGGGAGGAATCACAATATTTGTAAGGATCTTCAAACAACCCGAGCTTGTATTTGGCCTCCAGAATCAGCCGACATGCATTATCGATCGTTTGTTCTGTTACTTTGCCTTCTTTCAAAGAATTTTTCAAAGTGGTCAGGAATCCTTCACCCACCATGTCCATATCGACCCCTGCATTCAGAGCCAGAGCGGATACTGTTTGTAAGTCACCCATACCATGAGCGATCATTTCAGGAATCCCCGTATAGTCTGTCACCACAAACCCTTTGAATCCCCAACGGTCACGTAAGATATCCGTCAACAACCATTTGTTACCCGTTGCCGGAATCCCGTCTATTTCATTGAAAGATGCCATGACGGTTTCCACTCCGGCTTCTATACAAGCCTGATAAGGATACATGTATTCATTGAACATGCGCTGGCGGCTCATATCTACCGTATTGTAATCACGTCCGGCATCCGGAGCTCCGTAAAGAGCAAAGTGCTTCGCGCAGGCAATCATACTTGTTTTATCTTTCAGGTCTTTGCCCTGGTATCCTCTCACCATTGCAGCTCCGATTTCTCCGGCAAGGTAAGGGTCTTCTCCGTTTCCTTCAGAAACACGTCCCCAACGAGGATCTCTGCTGATATCCACCATCGGACTGAAGGTCCAGCAGATACCACTGGCCGTAGCTTCAACGGCAGCTATCCGGGCTGTTTCTTCGATTCCGGGAATATCCCAGCTACAGGATAATCCCAATGGGATTGGAAATACAGTCTCATATCCATGAATCACGTCCATGGCAAAAAGCAGAGGAATTTTCATCCGGCTCTCTTCAACAGCAACACGCTGTACCTCCCTGATTTTATCGACGCCTTTTATATTGAAAAGACCACCCACTTCTCCGGCTTTGATTTTAGACGCGATGTCGCTGCTTTGTGCTTGTCCGGTTGTTATATCTCCGGCGGCAGGAAGATTGAGCTGCCCGATTTTTTCTTCAACCGTCATTTTGCTCATTAATTCGGTGATAAACTTATCCATTTCCGAATCATTTCCTGTTTTAGGCTGTTGTTGATTGCAGGAGTAAAGGGTCCCGATACAACATAATACACCAAGTATTTTCTTCATTGAATATTGTATTGATTAGAGAATTTATTCTAGGGTAGAAACAAATAACTATAAGAAATTGTTGCAAAGCGGATTCTCCGGAAAATGAATTCCTGAAGCAGGTATTGACATGCAGGTATAAAAAAGACCGGAAGCGAATCGCTTCCGGTCTTTCAGTCTCATTCGAATCATGAGACATTATCTTTAAATCGAAGAATAATCTGTTCTGAACGATTATTTCGCTTCCCAACCCAATGCGCTTGCACCCAATACGGCTGCATCGCTCTCTTTCAATTCAGAAAATAATACTTTGATTTTTCCTTTCCAGATTGTAAGTAGGTTTCGTTCCATCGCTTCCTGAATCGGATCCATAATCATGTCTCCTGCGCGAGCAAGACCACCGAAAAGGATGATCGCTTCCGGAGCAGAGAATGCTACGAAATCTGCGAAAGCCTCACCAAGGATATGTCCTGTGAACTGGAAAATTTCCTGTGCCATTTTGTCTCCGGCAACAGCAGCTTCATAAACATCTTTCGACGTGATTTCATTCACCGGAATCTGACGAAGCAAACTTGGTTCTTTACGGATTTCAAGGAATTCACGAGCGGTACGTGCCACACCTGTTGCAGAAGCATAAGTTTCAAGACATCCGCTGCGTCCGCATCCGCAAGTACGACCATTCTGTCTGCGTACGATCACATGACCCAATTCACCCGCGAAGCCGTCATGACCATAAACCAGTTGACCGTTGATTACGATACCACTACCTACACCTGTACCCAGTGTAATCATGATAAAGTCTTTCATCCCGCGAGCTGCTCCATAAGTCATTTCGCCGATAGCCGCCGCATTAGCGTCGTTGGTAACGGCAACCGGAATTCCGAATTTCTGAGTAAGCATCTGAGCCAAAGGTACAACCCCTTTCCATGGAAGATTGGGCGCGAACTCAATATTTCCTGAATAGTAGTTACCGTTTGGTGCTCCCACACCGATTCCTTTGATTTTTTCTTTTCCACCGACTTCGTCAATCAGTTTAGAAAGACCCTGGTGTAAATCCTCGACATATTCGTTGATATCCAGGTATTTTTGTGTTTTAATGGAGTTTGTTGCAATAACAGATCCTCTGGCATCTACAATGCCAAAAACTGTATTGGTTCCGCCGATATCAATACCGACAGCATAGGGCTTATTTGTGATCATCATATGGTTGTTAGAGTATTATTCTGGTTCGCAAAGATAATCGAATAATCGAATTATCGTTTTTTTTTTACTAAAAACAGTGCCTCTTTTTGTTGCGCAACCGATTGACTTTGCACTATTTATAAAGCCGAAAGGCTAACGAAGGCGTAAAATTTCCCCTTCTACCGGGGTATATTCCTCATCTTTGTTATTGATTTTATAAAGACTCTTCAGGCGAATGCCATAAAGCTGAGAAATGGAATGCATCGATTCTCCAGGTTCGATTGTGTGATATCTTTTGTTTTTCGGACCTGCTTTTTTCTTCTTCTTCAAAAAGATGATATCGCCTTTTTCGAGCGGGAAGTCAGCCGGAAGTTCGTTATAACTACGTAGTTTCTTTTCGCTGAAATCCAGTTCTTTGGCAATCAGATCGTATGTATCGTTTTCGCGGGCAACGATATAAAGCAGGTCATTTGTGATATAAACCTGATGTGGTTTATACCAGTCGGGCAGCCCTTTGCTTTTTTCGGGGCGAATAAATGATTTCTGATCATATTTATATAATTCATAATCTTCAATGATCTTGATCAGTTTGTTGGCATATCCCTTATCGGTAGCATATCCGCATTTCTGCAAACCACGCGCCCACCCACGGTAATCTGTCGCATTGAGTCTGAAAAGCATCGAATAGCGTTCGCGTTGAGTCAGAAAAAGCGAATGATCATGGTACGATTCTTCGACATGACTGTATTTGCGGAAGCAATCGTTTTTATTATCATCATCGTGATAAATCTTTTTACCGTTCCAGTTGCTGCATTTGATACCGAAATGATTATTCGCTTCGCGAGCAAGTCTGCCTTTTCCGGCTCCCGACTCCAAGATGCCCTGAGCAAGAGTGATACTTGCCGGGATCTTATATTTTTTCTGATGATCTACAGCGAGTTGGCCGTATTTTTTTACGTACAGATGGTAATCCGTATTCCGATATTGAGAAAAAAGAGTCATGCTTAATAAGAGCATGCCGGAAAAAAGTAAAATTTTTCGCGTACACATAAATTCTGAAGTATTGTTAGTAATGTTCAATCAATAGATAAATTGATATTAAAAATAAATATGCAATTCAGGCGCATGCCGAAAACTTTTTATCTTTGTAACAGGGTTTTTCGACAGGAATCCTTATGCCATAAATCACAAGTCTTTTGAATATCTGAATCCGATAGAATATTGTCGTAAAAGACTTGTGCGTATTATTATTTCCTCGCGAAAGATTATCTGTAATTCAATAAATATTATTCAAAATGAAGGAACTTAATATAGTTACAAAGATAAAAGTTTGTCAATATGACGAATTAACATCCGAACAAAAAATACTGGTGGATCAGGCAAAAGAAGCTACTTTCCGATCTTATGCACCTTATTCCGGATTCTTTGTTGGAGCTGCAGCCGAACTGGCAAACGGTGAAATCATTCAGGGTAACAATCAGGAAAACGCAGCCTATCCTTCAGGATTGTGTGCCGAGCGCGTAACTTTGTTTTTCGCTAACAGCAAATATCCGGATGTCGCCATCAATCGTTTGGCAATAGCAGCCCGTACCGGAGGCGACTTCGTTGAAGAATGTGTAGCCCCTTGTGGAGCCTGCCGTCAGGTAATTCTGGAATCAGAAGACAGAGGAGGCAAACCGATGGAGCTTCTGCTTTGCGGCAAAGATCAGATCTATGTAGTAGATAGTATCAAAGATTTATTGCCACTCTATTTTAGTAAGGATCAATTGTTATAAAAACGAATTCGGGATAACATTATTTCATGTTATCCCGAATTTGTTTTTATAGTAGTCCTATCGACTAAATTGCTCCCCGGCCTAATTTGAATCATTGTATTCTGCATTCGGAATACAATTTTTTATTGTACAGATCCTACTACATTGAGAGCACTGGCGCTTGGATTTACCTGATAATAAACGTGGCTATTGTCTCTTTTTAATGAAAAAATGAGATTCAAAAAAGTGTTTTTGCTTCCTTCTGTATTTGTTTCCCAATAGTAATTACTATTACTCCAATAGTATCCACCTTTATCGGGTGGAATGGTCCCGAACAAACTTCCGTCTTTATTGCCTCTGCCGCCATTTGCTGCTAAAAAAACAGAATAAACATTGTTTTGCAAAGGCGAAAACTCACATCCGTTTATAGGTTCTTCTACAAACTGATAGGTCATATCTACAAAAGCAAATATTGTTGATAATTGCGGAACCTGATAACCTATCGGACATGGATCGTAAATCGATTTCCATATCGTATTTTCTGTCTGGGCATTCCCCCATAAATTAATATTGACAGGAGTTTGCCAGTTACCCGGAAACCCATCTGAACAATAGAATATATTCGGATTCAAAATGCCATCGGTTATACTTACGGGAGTGGTACTGGAGGAGCGTTTAAAGATTTTGTTCCCGAAACAATTTTTCGACTCAGCTTTTCCCATTCCATTGGAGGATAACATAGGGTCTTTTCTTCCCCATTGATAAAATGGCGCATTTTCGCCTAAATTTATAGTTTCCCCATTTTGAACAAGCGTAATTTCTTTTGTCCGGTTACTAATGTTTTGAGTAAATCGTATTGTGATTTGATTTGGTAAATATTTATACTCCGCAGCAGAGCATCTGCCTACCGCGAAAGGCATAATATCGGGATTCCCATTTCCAATCACTTGATTACCGGTATTCAACTTCCAGGTTGTTACCCATATTTGCCAGCTCCATATAACCTGTCCCCCTTTTTTAATGGCTACGATCGCATTTCCCTGTCGAATGGTATTGGGCGAAACATAAAATTCGATATATTTTCTGTCCTCACTTAATTTAATATTACTCACCAATCCCGGCGCATCACTCCAGATGAGTTCAGGGACCGTATTTGAAACATCTATTTCCAAATCAGATACATTCTTAATCTCTACTCCTGCATAATTCTTAAAAAGAGGAGCAGTTTCACTTATGCATCCGGAGTTATTGATCGAATTTGTACTATTATTTGCAATCGCATTACCCATAACCCAACATGGGAATTTATGCCATCCGGGATTATTTACAATGTAAGTGTTTGCTGTTGAGTAAGTATTGTTGACTTTTGAAAGATCTTTTATGTTGGAATACGAAATAGAATCAGCTTTCTTCAGTGCCAGATCATCTCTGCTATCAGTTGTGTAAAGAGCCGGATTAATAACGATTTTTTTGTTGGTTTCGGTACCGTTCAGGTCGCTCAGATTTTTAAAAGAATTTGTCCAGTAACTATCTTCGGAAGTACTTGAAATAATCTCTGCTTTCCAACCCATTTCCTGAGATAAACCGTTTTGAGTCGTGTATGTACTTTTGATGTTTAAATCAATCTCTCCTCCGGAGTATTCACAAGAGTTCGAACCGGACGTAATATCAAAGTCATAGATACCTTCTTTCAATGAATAAATATATCTTTTACCGGCTATCCATTCCTTGGTTCCTGCATTTTTCAAAGGAATAGTTTTAGGATCCATTCCTTTGAATTTAATGATGATGCATGCTTCTTCCTGAATTTGTTGAGGGATCATCATCAAATATCCATTCTTCATCATGATATCTTGTTCCGGGTTAGTCGCTTCCGGATTTTCAATCAATCCTACTTTATAAAAATCATCATTTTCGCCGGCTAAATTTTTCCATTCGGGCAAGTTGTCAACCAGGTTCAGACTCAGGTTTCCTGTTGTATATATGCCCTTTATCCCGATTGAATCGATAGGCACGTTTTCTCCGGATACATCGAAACCGATGCAGGCCAAAGCGTGCGAAAAATTCAAAGGGATGATTTGTTTATATTGATCCAATGCAGGTGTAGCAACCATCAGGTCAGGCTGATTGCTTACCTCGTGAGGTACCTGATAGGTCAATTGAGGAGTTTTATTTTGAATTTTATCAAGGTGGATACCATTTTTCTCTGAAGCATAGGGCGAATATGCGAAAATAGAAAGGTATCCACTCTGAGGCCAATAATAGGTAGAATTTAAAGACCAGGTATTATTTGTATTCTTCGTAGCAACAATATCAGGGAAAAATGAAGAGGACGGATTACTCTCATCTGAAAATTTTTTCTCTGTATGATATCCCAGAATACCGATATTCTTAAAAGCGGTATCCGATACATGATTTACCGGAGTACCCTTGCTTTGGTACATATCTGCTATCGAGACTCTGAAACTAATGTTTTCACCATTATCCTCTATTTTATCACCTGTCAGATCATCCACGCATGAAGCCAGAAAAAATAAAAGCATCGAAAAAATTAAACTGATACTCTTTGGTTTATCCATAATACTGATTTATTAATAAATGCTTCTAATATCAACATGGACAATACATAAAGGTTTGGCTATTTGAATATTTTCCGGATCATTTTGTTTTTTAAGCTTCTATAAATAGCGTATCCAGTGACAATACATAAAACAATTAACTTATTAAAAGAACAACCACATTCCCTATTAATAATAAATGGAAAGTGGTTGTTTAAGGATTAGGGCTGAGTTTGACTTGGACCTTGTGTTTGTACCCAGAACCTTTGAAAATCTAATGTCCAGGTTGCGTTCTTGTAGGTTTCAATTCCGACGCGGTAACATTTACCAGGTGTCAGGCTAACTGAATTACCGGATTTGTCTATTAAGGCCAATTGATCAAATTGATAAATGAGATCTACGTATGGCACGTTTCTTTTACCTACGAATGGAAACCGACCAATGTAATTTCCCACATTATCAAAAAACATTATTTTAAACAAGTCTATGTCAGTTGTCAGATCTCCGGCTTCTTTCGCTTCAATGGATAATACAATTTTCATGATTTTATTATTCACCGAATAAGGCACAGAATTGATACTTCTACACAGAAGACCATTTTTTAGTGTAAATACTCCATTACTGGTGTTCGTGTCATATTTTGAAATATTACCCCATCCCAGATAGGTGTAATCATTGAAAGGGGGAGTGGGGCTGGTAAAGCTCCAGAATTCCAGAAAATCGTCATTGCCTCCGGTTGCGGAACCTCCTTCAACAAAACGCAGGCGATTGATACAGCCTGAAGCCGGAACAGAAGGATCACAAGGGAAGAACCATCTCGGGCTGCAACTGCAGAAATTAAAGTCCAGTCTTTTATTGGTCGCATTCCATGCGTCGCTGGTGGTATATTGAAGCAAAGTGGTTACATTGGCAAAACCGGTATATGTATGAGGTTGCCCGTCTTTTGTCGTTGTGATTACGAATTTGTAGTATTCCTTGTCATTTGCAACAGAAAGCAGATCCGGAATACAAAATTCAGCAAAGCTGGTTCCATTCGGGAAGTTGGTCGTCGAAATCGGGTTGATGTTTCCCTCTGTATATTGTGTATCCGTAAAGTTTGCATCCTGGTATATTTTTAGCGTACCGGCACCGGGTATGAGCGTACCGTTGACATCACATACATTTACCGAGAAAGGGATACAGAGTAACTTGAAGAAGTTGATATCCCACATGATATATCCGAATTGTTGGGCAGTCACGTGCTCCGCACAAACAACCCACACCGGTCTGATAGTTTTTTGATATAAATCACCCTGACCGACTACCAGATTAAAAGGTAATGTAAACCCGGTGGGTACGTATTGCGCCATCTGGGAGTTATTCATCGGGGCGGCGTAGAGGGTACTTCCTTCATTGTCTTTGACAATGAAACTGTTTACAGCATAGGTGCCCAATGAAAGGGCTATCGGATCGGCTATGAATTTACCGTTGTAAAAACCAATCTTGATTGTGTAAGGAGTTACGGTTGTACTACCGGACAATTGTAACTCAAAAGTCGCTATTAATTTCCCGGATGTAGCTAAACCCTGCAACGCTGGCATATCATAACAAGGTGTTTTAAAAATAGGATCCGCCTTGGATTCAGGCTCCGGAAAAGTCAGTTCGAAGGAAATTTCTCCTTTTGCATTTACATCCGTTCCGGTCGTTTCATCAGAACTACATGAATACGTGAAAAGCAGAGCCATCACGAATCCGATAATTGAAAATAACGATCTTTTTTTCATAGTTACATTATTGCTTAAATCACTAGTGTCCCATTAAAATTGGAACGAATTAAAAATTAAATAAACTTGGCTCATTAGATCCAAATAGCTCTTTGTCATTTTGAAATTTAGTTTTGTCAAAAAGGTCTTTAAGATGAGTTTTATCAGTCAATGAAATGCTTAATATTTGAAGGACTTCATATGTACTTCTATCAAGTTGCATATCATGCTGAACGATTGCTACCAGACAATAAGTTGATATTGCAGTATAGATCTGTATTCGAACGGCGTTTTCGGAAGTACCCCAAAATTTTTTAATCCGAAGGTGCTGCTTCAGCCATTTGAAGAATAACTCTACTTGCCAGCGGTTCTTATAAAGTTCTGCAACTTGGAAAGCTGAGATATGCATCGCATTGGTTATAAAAGTGAACTCTCTGTTTTGTTCTTCATCCCAATATTTTACTAAGCGAAGCGTCGTTTGGTAATATTGTTTGACATAAAATCCGGTCAGTTCGATAACCATATCCGAAAGTACATTCTTTGGTAATCTGCGCTTCCATTTTATGGTTTTGCAGTGCATATTTTTCTTTGATCTAACTACGAAGTAAGCTCCTGTCAGATGAATCTTATAGAGCATCTTAAAGTTATTATATGACCTATCAAATGTGTAATAATAGCCTGATTCATAGGGAATGTATTTCATTACTTTTGAATCGTGTATCGAAGCATGGGTAATATGAAAGAATGCCGGAATTTGTGTCTCAACATCATATAATGTATGGACTTTTATTCCTCCTTTCTTTTTTCGGAATTTAGCCCACCAAAAGACAGAAAGACACAAATCAATAGTGGTTGAATCAAAAGCATAAACGTTTCCTTCAAGCTTAAATATTCGATTAACTCGTTTTAGTCTAGCCTCATTTACAAGATAGTAGGCAAACTCTTCAAAGATATGATAGTCTCTGTCTTGATTAGCTCTGGATAAAGATGATTTTGAAACGTTTTTGCCCATTCCTAAATGATAACATTTTGAATGGTGAGCATCAAGCGCAACTACCAAATCTCGCAAGCTTTCACGATTTGAGAGCTGACCAAACATTAATGCAAGAAGTTGGTTCCAGCAAGTAAAATGTTTTACATACTTATCACCTTCATATTTTCGGACAATGTAGTTGAATTTATTTCTATCTAAGAATGAGACTAACTGAGCGAAAACGTATTTATCTCAGAGCATTTGCAGTTCTGTTTAAGTGCTACAAATGTGCGAATTGAAATCCGTTTAATCGAAAAACCTTTGTAACTAACTATATTTCAAAGAACTATTTTAGATTTTAATGGGACAGTAATGATATAATTTTATTATTGACATTAATGTATAAATGTGTCATTATGTAATGCTCTGTTACAGCAATTATGACTTACTGAATTTGAAAAATTAATGGCTTATGTAAAGACACACCAATGACGGGGCTGGAGATCATAGGTGTGTCTTTGTAAATTGTTATTTACTGATCAAAGATAAATTGTCAATAACTAAATATTCTTCTGTTGTTGATACATTTTTTATTTGGAGATAACCG